>NZ_JAVWUP010000094.1:0-10097 GCF_036667095.1 Gordonibacter sp.
GTGGCTGAGCAGACTTACTCGTTGACCAGCGACGATAATTTTGAGGCAAAGGTGAGTGAAGCAGGAGTTTCCGCAGATGAGCAAGCAGAGCTCCTTTCCGTCTATGCTGATACCCGGGCGTATTCCACGCAGCTTGCCTGGGGGGTAACTGCGGTAGTGCTGCTGGCTTGTTTGCTTACAACTCGTTGGATTACGGTCTACAAAAAGGAAGCGTAACGAGGGCTGTTCGAGAAAGGTATTTTGACTACCCCTGCAGCCCAAAGTAATTGGTGCGTTCGATACGGACGCACCGAAAGAAAGGCGAGGATAACGGTATGAAAACCCTGTATTTCAATGGCGATTTTGTTCCTATGACAGTTGCAGAAGATTCATTTGAGGCCCTCGTGGTGGCGAACGATGGCACTATTGCGTTTGTGGGGCCGCTCTCGGAGGCTCGTTCGCTTGCTGCGGGTTGCAGCGAGATCGACCTTGAGGGAAAGACGGTTCTCCCCGGCTTCATCGATCCCCACGGTCATTTTGGCATAACGAACAACCTCTTGGTTACTGCCGACCTTTCTCGCTGCGAAAGTATCGAGGAAATTCTCGAAACATTGCGCGTCTTTCTTCATGAAAACAACCTCGGCCCCGATGGTGTTGTGGTGGGCATGAACTACGATCACAACAATCTGAAGGAGGGTCGCCATCCCAACAAATTCGATCTTGACCAGGTTGCCAAAGATATCCCGATAGCTTTGCTGCACGTGTCATGTCACATGATGGCGGCCAATAGCCTTATGCTGGAAATCGCCGACATAACCGAAGCGTCGGAGGATCCTGAAGGTTCTCGCTATGCCCGTGTTGAAGGTTCGCGCGAGCCAAACGGCTACATTGAAGAGACGGCGGCTCTACTTCCGGTGTACTATGCAGCTCTTGCGCGGCTCGATTCTTCATATGATCGCTTGATTGAAGACATGCAGGTTGTATATTCGTCTCGCGGTGTGACGACGTGCCAAGAAGGGGCAACGGACGAGGCGATGTGCGCGGCATTTACGCGTCTAGCGGATGAAGGGCGCATGGGTATCGATGTCGTAATGTATCCCATGTCTTCTTATAATGTTGCAGGAATGCTGCATGATTATGCTGCCTTTGTGTCCGGCGATTACCGTGGGCACGTGCGCATTGGTGGCGTGAAAACCGTGCTCGATGGTTCACCTCAGGGACGCACGGCATGGATGAGCCAGCCCTACGAGCTGGGTGAGGAAGGCGAAGGTTTTTGCAGCCACGGCTTCAAAAGCGATGAAGAGGTTTATGAGTTTGCCCGCATGGCTGTCGATTCGGGACACGACTTCCTTGCCCATGCGAATGGCGATGCTGCTGCCGACCAGGCTTTGCGCTGCTACGCCAAGGCTTACGCCGATTCGGAAAATCCGGCAAAAGCAACTTTGCGGCCGGTGTTGATTCATTGCCAGACTACCCGACGTGATCAATTTGAGCAGATGGCTGCTCTCAATATGGTTCCCTCGATGTTTCCGTCTCACATCTGGTACTGGGGCGATGTGCACCTTAAAAACTTCGGCACACAGCGTGGCATGCGCGTTTCGGCCGTTCGCGATGCACTTGAATGTGGGCTTCCGTTTACGTTCCATACGGATTGCCCGGTCCTTCTGCCTAATATGATCGAGGCAGTGTGGTGCAGTGTGAACCGCAAGACAAAGCGCGGGGTCACCCTTGCGGAAGATCAGGCGGTGGAGGTGTTTTCTGCGCTTGAGGCTATTACGATCAACGGAGCGTATCAATATCATGAAGAGGACAGGAAAGGCACCCTTGAAGTGGGTAAACTTGCCGATCTCGTAATTCTTGACAAGAATCCACTCAAGGTTGATCCGATGGATATTCGCGCTATCGAGGTTCTTGAGACTATCAAAGAAGGCGAAACGGTGTTCAAGCGATAGGTGGATACGCATTGTTCTTATAGGTGAAGGTGCTTGCGGCGACGAAGGCGTGGTTTTCCTCGTACAAGCTCAAGAAGAACGTGAGCGACGAACGGGTTATAGAGGCAACGAAAAAGTTGCATGATGAGGTTGTTTCTCAAGCGCAAGGATTCGTCTCGCGGGACACTACCTGCAAGATAAGACATGGACTGACTTTGTTCTTTGGGAGACGGAAGAAGATGCAAATAATGCTACGACTGTCGGTCAGGGAAAAGAAGTTACGGAAAGCTTCTCTGCTTGCATCCAAATGAATACGTGTCGAGCGTTGATTTCTCAGCTTGTGAAAAAATACTAAGCGTTTTTATCATATATATCGCAACGAACGCCCTGCCGCAACGGTTAGGGCGTTCGTTGCGATATATCGAGAGGTGATCGTAGACCTTTTGCCCAAGGTGGCGGCATTTCTGTGCGTTGAAGCAAATCACTTTCCGTTGCTTTTCGTGCGTTCAAGTGCCTGATCCTTGTTTACTGGTTCGAGTGCCGTCCGCCGTTTTCGCGCCTTGTGTTTTGGGGAGTGCCGTGTTTGCCAATCGTCGAAGAGGAGGGATGATCGACCCCTTCGCTTTCGCCGGTGTGCTCCTTATGGCTGCGAGATGTCCACTTCTGGCGAACTTCCTCGCGCCGTTGGCGCTCGGCGCGCGTGGCGCTCGGGCGTGTGCGCAGCGGCTGCGATGCGGAAATATCAGCGGCAGCGGCCGCTTCCGCCTCGGCTCTTGTCTGATGCGACAGGTCGATGCGGATGCGGAAGTACTCCCACACCAACAGCACCAAAAGGATGCACATGACAATGAGGTAGCCGATCACGGCACCGGGCAGCCCGGTGAAGTTCACCAGCAGGATGGGGATGAACAGCGAGAACCCGAAGGTGATCAGGTATAGCTTGGTGACCGAGCGCTGTCGGCGCAGCACGGTGATGACCTGGTACAGGAAGTCGATGGCCGCCGTAACGCCGCCCGCTGCCAGCATGATGAAGCAGAGTCCCCGGAACTGCTCGAAGTCTACGCCGTACATGAAGCTCATCAGCGTGATACCGAACCAGTTCATGACCAGCGCCACGCCTGCGGTTAGCACGACGATTACCGCCATGATGGCCACGATGATCAGGTCGAACCGCTTGCGCTTCTCGGGGTCGGCCCATACGTTGGCCATGCGCACCAAAAGCGGCTTGTAGATGAATCCGACCGTAAGTAAGATGCCCTGCGCCGGGAAGTACAGCGCGTTGAAGTACAGCTGCGTGTCGTAGGGCAGCACGCCTTCCATGACGAACTTGGGCATGTTGTCGATGAGCGCATACATGAACAGCGCTACGAACAGGGGAAAGCATTGTTTGAACAGTGTGGCGATGCTGCCCAGACTGGGGCGGCGCGACTTGGGTGTTTCGAACAGCGTCAGCGGGAAGGTGACCACCACGAAGGTGGCCGCCGCCGCGATGGCCATAGCGATGCTGGCTACGCCGATGTTGCGCGTGATCAGCAGGCACAGCGCAAACACCACGAACACGACGATCGAGCGGAACGCCTGCGACACGCCTGCGAGGTACAGCTTGTCCACCTGTTGCAGGCGTCCCTCGTACACGTCGGCTAGGCCGTCGATCATCTTGTACAGGTACACGCCGACGCTGATGGTGAGCATGTCGCCGCCATAGCCGCGAATCGAACAGTACAAAAGCCCGACGACCACCATGATGGCGCAGGTGATCCAGCGGTTCACCTGGTAGTCCGAGAACGAATGCGCCTCTTCCACATCCGATATCTGGTAGGTGCGCACGCCGTAATTCGCCACGATCATCAGCAGCGTACCGGTGACGAAGGCCAGCGAGAACATACCCGCCTGTTCCGCGCCTACCAGCTGCGTCACGATAATGGTGAGGAAGGGGAACACCATGCCCCAGGCACCGATGCCGATGGTGTTCCATACGTAGTCGCGCGTGGTGCGGTGCGCTTCGTATTCTTCCTCCTGGCTGGCGAGCGTACGTGTTGACACCGCGCCCATCAAGCGGTTGAACCATCGGTTGACGATACGCGTGACGAAGTTGGGCTTATGCTGGCGGGGAGGCTTGCCGCTTTGGTGCGGCTTGCGGTCGAGGAAGCCGGCAGGGGCGCTGTCCTCGGAGGCTTGAGGTGCGTTTTCGTCTATGCGCTGCTGGGCGACGTGCCCAGTCGGGGCATAGACGGCAGACGGTTGGGACTCTGTCTGGTCGACGAGCGCACGGGATTCTCCCTTGTCGGCAGGCATGCGAGCCGCCGCGTTGCCGGAGTGGTGTTGCGGGTGCGTTTCGCCTTGTTCATTTTCGAATGAGTCGCGCGTCATGCCCGCTTGCAGCCCCTTCTCGTCCTTGCGTGCGTTTTGTCGATTATAGTCCATCGGCGAAGTGCGCACTCGATGTCCATGAGCAAACAACAAAGACAGCTCTGTGCGCTCCCCACTTCCTTTTCCTTGCTGGCTAGCTTTTTTACGGCCGCTTGACGTATCTCCGTCACGGGTGGGAAAGTGAGGGGGAGTGTCGTAGCGCTCGAGCGCTATACTTGATCGAATAGGCTTGGGATGGGAACAGGAGAGACGCATGATCGAAGTGCTTTGGCACGGTCGCGGCGGCCAAGGGGCGTTCACCGCAGCCCGGTTGCTGGGGGCGGCGGCATCGATGGGGCAGGGCCAGTGCGCGCTGGCGTTTCCGGCGTTCGGGCCCGAACGCCGCGGAGCGCCTATGCGGGCGTACACGAAGATTGACGTTGCGGTTATCGGAGACCGTAGCGCCATCAAACAGGCCGACTATGTGATCTATCTGGACGATACGCTGCTGGGTGAGGGTTGGGACGCCGAATTGAAGCCAGGCGGGATGGTGCTGGCGAACAGTAAGCAAGCTTTCAGCGACGAGCGCATCGTGGCACTGGATGCCGACAGTATTTCTGCAGCAGTGCTCGGTCGGCCTATCCCGAATACGGTGTTTCTCGGCGCGCTTTCGGTTCTGAGCGACCAGGTTGGCATCGAAGAGGTGGAAGAGGCTATACGTCAGTACATGCCGGAGAAGCTGCATGCCAAGAACATTGCCATCGTGGATGCGGCGCGAGAGGCGACCAGGGCGGTTTCTTCTTGTGCGGAGGGCTTGGCGATGGGAGGCGCAGTGGGCTCTTCTTGTGGTGAGGCTTCCCCTGCGGCGGATGGTGGAGTTTCCTCTTCCGTAGCAGCTCCAGCGAACGCTACGCCCGGGTCTTCCGTAGCTGACGGTGCTCTTCCGACGGACGTAGGAGAGCCGTGTGTGTCGGCACTGCTTTCGGCAGCGTCCTCGCGTCCTCATGCGCAGATCCCCACACTGCGCACGGTGAACCTCGATCCGACCGACTTTGCGCACACGACGTGCTATGAGGCGGGGCATTTGGTGACGAAGAACGCGGGCTGGCGCAACCTGCGCCCCGTGATCGATGCCGCGTCGTGCACGGGGTGTCTCCAGTGCTATATGCACTGTCCCGACGGCACCGTGTACAAGGTGGACGGTCCGGCTCCTGTGGCCATCGATCTTGATTTCTGCAAGGGG
Source organism: Gordonibacter sp. (assembly GCF_036667095.1). Classification (NCBI taxonomy): domain Bacteria; kingdom Bacillati; phylum Actinomycetota; class Coriobacteriia; order Eggerthellales; family Eggerthellaceae; genus Gordonibacter; species Gordonibacter sp. The sequence continues at coordinate 5,503 of NZ_JAVWUP010000094.1, forward strand.
TGCGGTATCTGCGCGCGGGCGTGCTCCTTCGGCTCCATCACAATGATCCTTGAAAGCGAGGCGAAGGCCCGATGAAGCGGTTTCTTTCCGGCGACGAGGCGCTGGCCGAGGGCGTGCGTCTGGCGCGGCCGCAGGTGATTTCCGCGTATCCCATCACGCCGCAGACGGTGGTGGTGGAGCGGCTGAGCGAGATGGTGGAAGACGGCTCGCTTGAGGCCGAGTACGTGCATGTGGAGTCGGAGCATTCGGCGCTGTCGTGTGCCATCGGGGCCTCGGCCACCGGCGCGCGCACGTTTACGGCCACGTCGAGCCAGGGGCTCATGTACATGGCCGAGTGCCTGACGTACGCGTCGGGCGGGCGGTTTCCCATCGTGATGATGAACGCGAACCGCGCGACCGCGCTGCCGTGGAACATCTACGGCGACCAACGCGACTCGCTGGCGCTATTGGACCACGGCTGGATCCAAGTGTATGCGGAGAGCAATCAGGAGGCGCTTGACCTGGCACTGATGGCGTACGCCGTGGCCGAGAACCCGACGGTGAGCACACCGGTGATGGTGAACCTGGACGGGTTTGCGCTCACGCACACCTACGAGACGGTGGATGTGCCCGACCCCGAGCTGGCCGACGCATTCCTGCCGCCGTATGACGGGGCGGGCAACAGCTTCGACTTCGAGCACCCGGTGAACATCGGATTCTCGGCGGGGCCGGAGTTCAACCGCTATTTCAAGTATTGGGAACATCGGGACATGGGCGCGGCCGGTGCGGTTGTCGATGAGGTGGAGGCGCGCTTCGCCGAGGTGTTCGGACGGCAGTATCCGGGTATGGTCGAGACGTATCGCTGCGAGGATGCCGAGGTCGTGCTGGTCACGCTGGGGTCTATTGCAGGTCTTGCGCGGTCGGCGGTGGACGATCTTCGCGCGGCGGGCCAGCGTGTGGGATTGCTGCGCATCCGCTACCTGCGCCCGATGCCCTCGGCGCTCATCGCCGAGGCGTTGCGCGGGGCGAAGGCTGTGGGAGTGCTGGAGAAGGACGTGTCGTTTGGGGCCGAAGGCACGGTGTTCACGAACGTGAATTCAGCGTTGCAGCAGGCGGCGGTTGCGGTGCCTACGTTGAACTTCATCGGCGGCTTGGGCGGCGACGATATCTCGGAGGCGCAGATGGCGGGCATGTACCAGGTGCTGGGCGAGGTGGCCTGCGGCGTGTACGAGGGGCCGCGCGTGTCGTTTTTGGGGATCGATTCGCCGGCAGATGACGCCGGAGAACATGCTGCTGGTCTGTGCGCCGAAACAGGGAAGGCGAACGATTCGGAAACAGGTGCGAGCGCATCCGCTCCCAACTGCGTGTGCGGAAAGGGGGCGAACTAGCCATGGCTTTGAACGCCAAGAATATTGCCGATGACGAGTTCTTTTTCGGTCACAAGGCGTGCGCAGGTTGCGGCGGGTCGCTTGCTGTGCGCGCTGCCATGAAGGTGCTGGGGCCGAATGCCGTGTGCGCGCTGCCGGCTGGCTGCATGAGCGCCGTCGGGTTCAACTTCCCGCAGCTGTGCTTCTCGAACAACGCCATGATTGCGCCGTTTGCCGCGACGGCCGCCGTGCTTACAGGTATCGAGGCGGGATTGCGCGCGCAGGGCAAGAAGCCTGACGACTGCACGGTCGTGGGCTTTGCCGGCGACGGCGGCACGGCCGACATAGGGTTGCAAGCGCTGTCGGGCGCCATCGACCGCAACGACGACGTGCTCTACATCTGCTACGACAACGAGGCGTACATGAACACGGGCATCCAGAAGAGTTCGCTCACCCCGTTCGGCGCCAAGACTACCACCACGCCTGCCGGCAAGAACGTGCGCGGCTGTCTCACGCAGAAGAAGAACCTGTTCGAGATCGTGGCGGCGCACGGTATTCCCTATGCTGCCACGGCCAGCATCGGCTATCTGAACGACTTCATCCGCAAGGTGGAGCGTGCCCGCGATATTCGCGGCACGCGCTATATCCACGTAATCGCGCCGTGCCCGACTGGCTGGGGTTGCGATGTGGATGAGACGGTGGACATTGCCAAAGATATCGTGGATACGGGCCTATGGTATTTGGCTGAGTACGAGGGCGAGCAGGAAAGCGGGCAAGCCGGTGGCCGCTTCAGGCTGAACCGCAACCCCCGCGAGTTCGCTAGCATCGAGGCCTACCTGCGCCGCCAAGGCCGCTTCAAGGCGCTTTCTGACGAGGACGTGGCTGACGTGGAGCGCGGTCGCGATGCTAAGTGGGAGGTTATGCGACGGGACTGGGTGCGGTAGGAGGCTATGGGCGGTGCTGCCGTTCAGGTGCCGAGTTCAAAGCAGGATTTCTTCGTCGCTGTCGAGGAGCGAGAAAGAACTTGTAGAAGAAGCGGCCGCTTGGATGGCTCTCAGCATGTTGGACTGAGACGCGACGTTTGTCGCATCGAATTTCTGGGTGCATTCGGCTAACCAAGGAAGATATACGACCATCGCATTCAAAACGAGGTCGTATATCTCTGCATAGCTCATTGCGCTGCGAGAGAGATAGCCCGAGTATTGATGATGGTCGAAGCTATTCTTTGCGAAGAACGCTCCTATCAGAGAGTAGGCCTTGCGGTATTGATCGTATCCGAATTCTGCTCGTAGCTTTTCGGTGCTCAAGTCGAAGCTGATCATTTTGTATCGGCGTTGATCGGCCATGTTAGGCAGTAAGTTGATAGCGCGTTCGGCAGAATTCTTTAAAGTCCTCGACAACGAAGTCGTTGGGATCGTCGCTGTCTTCGGAATTGAAATAGAGCCACGTGTCTACGTTGTTCATGAACCAACTTTTTTTGCCAAGCGTAGTCATAGCAAGACCGAAATTGCCGAAGTCGTCGTTGGACTCGGCACCGAGATAGAATCCGTCTTGAGCTTTACTTAAATAGAGGGTATTGACGAGATAGTTGTCGAGTACGGTACGTATTTTCTCAAGGCTATAGCGACCTTCGAGCTTGATTTTCCGTTCGTCCATCTTTATCTGCATTTTAATCATCGGCAATTCCTAGCCTCGAGGTCTAACGTGCAGCGTTTTTATTTTACAGCGGGCTTTCTACTTTCTTACCGCATAGTATACCATCTATATCTATCATATGATATACTAATTGCAATCAATTGATTGGAGAAACCATGTCGCACGAACTGACGAGTGAAGATATCAAACGAATTCGGGAAAAGTACGGCCTGACGCAGCAGGGGTTTGCGCGCGTGTTGGGACTTGGAGAGGCGAGCGTCGTGCGCTATGAAAATGGGCAAACTCCCAGCAAGGCGAATGCAAACCTCATACGTGCAGCGGACGATCCGAAGTTCCTCTTGGACTGCATCGAGCGCGATGGAGAGCTGCTCTCGCAGGAACAGCGCAGCAAGACCGAGCAGATCGTTTATGCACTTGTGTCTTTTGACGAGGACGGAGACATTATGGACATCAATGAGATATACGAGATTACCCTGCAGCAGGAAGTGCTGATTGAACAGGTTGCATATCTTGCTGGGAAGGTGTCGAATTTGATGATTGCGGCGCGAGAGCGGGGTGATGAAATTTGTGAGGCAGTATATGAAGATGTGCTAAGGCAGCTTGCGGTGATTCGTCCTATCATTACGTACAAGGAGAATTCAAATGATTCCAAACTGTCCGAAATCAGAGGACAGGTGGAGTGTCTGAAGCGCATCACCGAAGGTCGAGAAGTGAAGGCTGCTTGATATGGAGCAGTTTGAAGATTACTCGAATGATGAGTTTTGCCAGCAACTTCAGACAATTATAAGCATGCTTCTTGTTGACGTGAAGTGTGTGCCGGGCGAGAGTCGTCGTGCGATTTTGCTGGGTGGACAAAGTGGTGCAGGTAAGACAACACTGCATCGGCTGTTTCAGGATGCTCTCGCAGGCAATGTGGTCGTCATCAACGGTGATGAATATCGCCCCCGTCATCCTCGGTTTCAGCAGATCAGCGCTCAATACGGCATCGATGCTCCAGCCCATACGGCAGCGTGGGCTGGCCGAATGGTCGAAGCGGTCGTTGATGCCCTTTCTGTCATGGGATACAACCTTGTTATTGAAGGTACGCTGCGGACTTCCGAGGTTCCCCTTAAAACTGCGGAGCTCTTGCGCGGCCGCGGGTATAGCGTCTCGTTGTCGCTTATGGCGGTAAAACCCGAAATATCGCTCGTGAGCTGCCAACTGCGCTACGAGCAGATGCGTATTGCCGGCACCGAGCCTCGGGCGGTCGATCCCGCGCATCACCTTTCTATCGTTGAGGGCATCGTCAGCAACCTGGCGACGCTCGAGGATTCGGGCATGTTCGACAGCATAAGCCTGTATGCTCGAAACGAGCAGCGCTTGTTTTTCAGCGTTGGCAGTGATCGACGTGCGAGTGAAGCACTCCAGGATATCCTGTTCGGCAGCTGGACTGCTGAGGAGAGTTTGCATTACGCCTATCTCGAGCAGCGTTTGAGCGAAGCGAGAGAGGTCAACTAGCTCCCTGACTTGGGGTCGAGCGAATCCACCAGATCGATGAGCTCCTGTTTTTTGTGCACGTTCAATTTGGCATAGATGCGCTTCGAGTGCATGCGC
>NZ_JAVWUP010000095.1:0-10081 GCF_036667095.1 Gordonibacter sp.
GAAACGAATTCCTCGATACAAGGCTTAGGGTCTCGTTACTCGTAAAGCTCGATAGCATCTACCTCGTCGATAAGCCGTCGAAATAGATAGCTCCTCACTGCCAGGCGTGTTAGGGACTCTCACCCATTAGAGAGCGAGCCATGCTCGACACACCAAAAAAGGGGACGGTATACCCATCCCGCAACACAGCTTCCATCCATCTAAGTGGACATATTAAATAGCTAGATACTCCGCAGCTTCCTCTGCGGTAATGGCACCGTCGGACACCGCGGTAACCACCTGGTGCAAAAACTTCGTACGTACGTCGCCAGCAGCGTACACGCCAGGAACTTCCGTCACACCTGTCTCGTCGGCCACCAAGTAACCCGTTTCGTCGGTACGCAAAGCACCGTCTAAAAATTCGGTGTTAGGCTGAGTCCCCACTGCCACGAACAGGCCTTCCACGGGAATGTCGCGCTCCTCGCCCGTCGTCAGTACCTCCACGCGCACGCCTGCGAGCCTGCCCTCGTCGGTCACGAGTTTACGCGGCGTTGCATTCCAGACGAATTCCAGATTCGGCAGGGCCTCGAGGCGCTTGTGGTAGATGGCCGTAGCGCGCAGCTTGTCGCGGCGGTGCACCAAGTACACCTTCTTGCAGATACGGGCCAGATAGATAGCATCGCCCACAGCCGTGTTGCCACCGCCCACCACCATGACCTCTTTGCCGCGGAAGAAGTTTCCGTCACAGGTGGCGCAATACGACACGCCGCGGCCTTGCAGCTCGTCCTCAAGCTCAAGCCCCAGCTTACGGGGACGCGCGCCCGTGGCAATGATAACGCTTTTGGCGCGATGCTCGCTAAAAGCCGTCGTGAGCACCTTCGGCTCCTGGGTGAAGTCCACCGACGTCACCTCCTCGCCCACCGTGCGGGCACCGAAGCGGTCGGCCTGCTGTTTCATGGAGAACGCAAGCTCGAAGCCGTTTGCGCCCTCGGGAAATCCGGGATAGTTCTCCATGTGCTCAGTCTGGGCCAGCTGCCCGCCTGCCGAGATGCGCTCGAACATAACCGTCTCAAGTCCAGCGCGCGCACCGTACAGGGCCGCCGAAAGGCCTGCCGGGCCGGCACCGATAATGGCTATATCGATAACGTCATCGGCCCCTGCCGCCTTGCACGCGGCCGATGTCTGGTTGGTAGTGTCCTCGATCATGGTTAAGCCTCCTAGTCGAAGCATTGTTCCTGTTCCTCCAGTATAAAGGAAACTCTACAATTGCTATCGGATCGGCACCACTTTACGCCAAATCCGCAGGATTCGGTAGGGAGAGCGTCACCCGGGACAGCACCTTGCAACACCGAAAACGGCCACACAGCCAACATCGGTTCTTCCACCGCGGTCTAGCAGAAGGGTTTGCGCATCGCATGCTTATCGCGCAACGCATATGTGACGGTTCTTGCCCCATCTGACCCCCTCAAGCACAAAGCGATACCATAGGCGAAAAGCAAGAAAGGACGAATATCATGACCAGTGAGAATTCTCCCACTTCATCATCCGGAGCCACACCTTCCCCCACCCAAGGTGACCGGCATACCCTCTACTTGGCCGGCGGCTGCTTCTGGGGGCTCGAAGCCTACCTCAGGCGTCTGCCCGGCGTGCGCAATGCGGTTTCGGGCTACGCCAACGGCATCACCGACAGTCCCGGCTACCGCGAGGTCTGCACGGGTGCCACGGGACACGCCGAGACGGTCGCCGTCACTTACGACCGCACCGTCCTGCCCACCGACGTGCTGCTGGACGCGTTCTTTGAAGTAGTAGACCCTACCAGCCTGAACCGCCAGGGAAACGACCGCGGAACGCAGTACCGCAACGGCATCTACTGGATCGACGAGGATGACGAGGATGACGCAAAAGCAGCCTTGTTGCGCCAGCAGGCGGCCCACGCCTCCCCCATCGTCACGGAAGCCCTGCCCTTGCGCAGCTTCTTCCCCGCCGAGGACTACCATCAGGAGTATCTGGAGAAGAACCCGGGCGGCTACTGCCACATCCACCTGGGCGCGGCCGAGGCATTCGCCGCTCGCGTCGGACTCGTCGAAGGACGCGCCTGCGTTCCCTTAGACGGCCTGTGCGCCGACGAGAAACCCAAATCCGGTGCGGCTTCCCTGCACGACAAGGCCGATGCGAGCGACAAGCCTAACAGCAAGCCCGCAGACGAACGCGCAGGCATATCTGCCCCTGCTGATACCGGCACCCTCATCGGCGAACAAGGGTACACAGCGACACCCGACGATGAGCTACGCCGCACGCTTTCCCCCGACCAGTACCGCGTCGTGCGAGAGAACGCCACCGAGCGCCCGTTCACGAGCGATTACGACCATCTGTTCAAGCCGGGCATCTACGTAGATGTAACCAGCGGAGAGCCGCTGTTCGCCAGCGCGGACAAGTTCGACTCCGGCTGCGGGTGGCCGGCATTCTCGCGCCCTATCGCGCGCGACGTCGTGCAAGAGCACCTGGACCGCAGCCACGGCATGGCCCGCACAGAGGTGCGCAGCCACGCCGGCGACGCGCACCTGGGACACGTGTTCACCGACGGGCCGGCCGATGCCGGAGGCTTGCGCTATTGCATCAACGGCGCCGCCCTGCGCTTCGTGCCGCTGGAGCGCATGGAGGAGGAAGGGTACGGGTACCTGATGCCCCTGATCTAGCACCCCTCCGACACCGGCTGCGAAGCAAGCGCCGACTGGTCGTCGCGCGTGCGGTGGCGCAAACGCAGGAGCACCGCCGCACCACAGGCAAGGATCATCTGCACTACCGTTACCGAGATCCAGATGCCGTCCATGCCGAACAACCATCCCAGCCCCGTCACGACGACCACTACGAGTGCAGCCTCGCCGTATACGATGGCACTCGATGCCTTGGCATCGTCCACCGCATAGAAGTAGGATGTGGAGGCATGCGTGAACCCGTAGAACACGTACGCGATAGAGAAGATGGGCAGCGCCCAGGCTATCAGGCCCGACGTAGCATCGCTCGCGCCGAACAAGAGCGGAATCTGCTCGCGGAACAAAAACATCGTCAAAAGCCCCACCGCACCCAAGCTGATGGCGATCAGGTAGTTCGTGTTGCGGATACGCCGCACCGCATCGCCGTCCCGCGCGCCGAAGAACTTGCTGATAAGCGGCTGGGACCCGTCGCCCACACCCTGGATAAGCATCTGGATGACACAGGCCGTGTACGATACGACCGCATACGCCGCCAGAGCGGTCTCGCCGCCGTAATTCGCCAAGTTCACGTTGATGGCCACCACAGTGGCTTCGGGCAGCAACGTCAGCCCGAACGGTGCCAGCCCTAAACGCAGCACATGCGACGCAATCTTGCCGTCAGGGCGCAGATCCGCACGCGCGATGCGGTTGCGCTTCATAGAAAAGAACACGGCTACCAGCACGAAAGCGGCTATCTGGGACAGCACCGTCGCCTCGGCAGCGCCCGCTATGCCACGCCCCAGCACCATGACGAACACGTAGTCGAGTGCCACGTTCATGCAGCCTGCCAACACTTGCACGATCATAGCGTACACCACACGCCCCTGGTTGCGGATAAGCGGCGTACAGCCCGTCACGAAGATCTGGAACGGAACACCCCAGGCGATAACCATGATATAGGACACGGCCTGCGTAAGCGTCTCCCCCCGTCCGCCGAGCAACGTCAAAATAGGCTCAGCGAACAGCAGCAACGCAGCCATAATAGGAACGGCCGCCAACAGCAGCATGAGAAACGTCGTACCCACCGCACGACGCGATTTAGCGTGGTCGTCCGCACCCTTGGCGATGGAGGAGATCACGCCGCCGCCCATGCCGATGCCGGTGCCTATCGCCATCACCAGTGCCACCAGCGGAAAAGCCACGTTGACGCCAGCCAGCCCCGCGTCGCCCACCGCATGGCCCACGAAGATGCCGTCGACGATGCTGTATATGCTCGCCAACGTGAACGTCAGCATGGTGGGAAGGATGTACTTCAGGTACTCGCGTACCATGTTCTTCTTGATCATGTTCCTATGCCTTTGCTTGTTGCCCCTTGTTGTTCCGCATGGTACTCTAAACCTTAAAGCAACTTTAAGGTAAAGGCCTAGAGCGAAAGCCCACGCGAATTCTTCAAATACAGAGGAAGCCCCTTATGGAAACGCATCGGCTCTACGACATAAAGGAGGCCGCCCGCCACCTGGGCGTGGCGCCGTCCACGCTGCGCTACTGGGAACAGGAGGGACTGGTGCGCTCCGGGCGCAATCCCGCCAACGACTACCGCCGCTACGCGCTGCACGACCTCATCACCATAAGCGAGATCGCGTTCTACCGTCGGCTGGGCGTACCGGTAAAGGAACTGCGCAACTACCGCACCATCTCACTGGACGAGCTGGACGCCACGCTCGACCGCACGCAGAAGGAAGTGGAGCAGCGCCTGGCCGAGCTCAAAGACATGCAGGTGTTCCTTGAGCGCCAAAGGGCATTGAACGCCCAAGCCGTAGCCTTGCAGCGCACAGGCATGCAACCAGGCACCCCAGTCCCGCAGCGCCTTTCGGCTATCGACTACGACGACCCCGGACTCTGGCTGCTGCTCATCGACCAGCCATGGCGCTACGGTGTGGTGATCGAGGCTGACGAACCAAACCTCGTACTGGAATCCTTGACCGACCTGCCACCCTCGGAAGAGACACGCTGGGAACGCGCGCCAAAAAGCGATCGGGGACTGGAATGCCTGTTGCGCATCGATCCCGACACGGATGCCTCGAACGCACCCGAGCTGTTCGCACACGCCGCGCAACACGGCATGCAGCCAGAGCGGATCGTGGCCTCTTACCTGCTTACCGCCGCAGAGTCGGAGGGCGGGCTGCGCTGGGACTACTACCGCGCCTGGGTGCTCGGCGCATAAAAACGCCCCCAACCAAAAGGTCGGGGGCGTTTCGCATTCGCTTTGGCTTCGCGCCTCTATGCCAGCATCGACAAGATATTCTGCTTGGGCTGCACGCCGACAGCCTGCTTCTTCACCTGGCCATTCTCGAACACGATAAGCGTCGGTACGCTCATGACACCGTAGCGCTGTGCGATATCGGGGCTCTGGTCGATGTCCAGCTTGTACACCGATGCCTTGCCCGCCTGCTCGGCAGCGATCTCATCCACGGTGGGTGTAAGCATCTTGCACGGGCCGCACCACGTAGCAAAGAAGTCCACCAACACGGGACCCTGCGCGTCAAGCACTTTGGACTGGAAATCCGAAGAAACAACTACCTCGCTCATAAGAGCCTCCTTAACCATTCCGGCCGCTTCCGCAGCCTCGTATGTATTTTTCGATATGATACCGCGTTACTGCGCCCACCTTACGACAGCGCCCGCAAGCGGGGCCAATCGTTCCCTAACCGTAACCGCGGGAGGAAGCCCGGCGAGGCGAACGGCACCGTGGGTACTCTATAATGGAAATGCACAGAGAAAGGAACCCACATGGATCACCGTCGCCCCCCTTCCCCCTCCTCGCAAGCAGCCGCAGCAGATGCACCCGCACTCACCGAGCCCGCTTGGCGCGGGCACGCCACCACCCCCGCCAACCTCGTGCTGGAAGGCGGTGCCATGCGAGGCCAGTTCACCGCTGGCGTGCTGGACTACTTCATGGAGAACCGCCTGTTCTGCGAGCGCGTCATCGGCGTATCGGCAGGCGCGCTCTGCGGCTACAACTACGTAGCCGGCGATCTGGGGCGATCTTGTTATTTAAACGTGAAATACAGCGACGACTGGCGTTATCTTTCCATGCGGAGCTTCGCCTATACCGGCAACGCCTGCGGGCGGGAATTCGTGTTCGACGAGATTCCCAACCACCTTGAGCCTTTCAACTACGAGGCGTTCAACACCTCGCCGCTCACGCTCGTCGCCGTGTCGAGCGACCTCGAGACAGGCGAGGCCGACTACCACGAGTTCACCGATGCCCTAGCAGACCTCCCCTATCTCATTTCCTCATCGTCCATGCCACTCGTGAGCCAGGTGGTAGAAATCGACGGGAAACATCTGCTGGATGGCGGCACCTGCGACAGCGTGCCCGTGCTGTACTCGCTGCTCACTGGAGCAGAAAAGCATATCGTCGTATTGACCCAGGCAGCCGACTACGTGAAGGGCGCCGAGAAGCTTATGGTGCTGATGAGGCAGCGCTACGGCGACCACCCTTACTACGTCGACCGGCTTCAGCACCGCCACTTCGAGTACAACCGCACCTACCGCGCGCTGTCACGTCTGCACGACGAGGGCCGCATCTTCCTGATCCGCCCACCCGAGCCGGTAGCCATCTCCAACATGGAGAAGGACCCGGCCAAGCTTATGGCGCTCTACGAGCAAGGCTACGCTGAGGCGATGCGCCTGTGGCCCGCGCTTCAATCTTATCTCGAGCAGTAGGCGCGCTAGGCTCCCGAGAGGTCAGCAACCATCTTCCTCGTCGGACGCGGCAAGCACCGAGGTGTCTTCGTCTTGGCTGCTTGGGTCTGCGCCCCGCACCTGCTGCCGCTGCTCCCGCGCCTCGGCATCCTGGGCGCGAAACTCAGACACGAAGCCGGCCGAGAAGATGCCGGCGGGAATAGCCACCACGCCGATGGACAGTAACATGGTCATGAACCCCACGAAGCGGCCGAGCGGCGTGATGGGCACCAGGTCGCCATAGCCAGTGGAGGTGATGGTGGTCATGGCCCAGTACATGCCGGTAAACACGCTGTCGAACTTGTCGGGTTGCGCCGGATGCTCTATCTCGTACATCAGCACGCTTGCGGTGACCGTGAGCAGCGCCAGCACCGTAAGCGCAGCCACGATCTCGCGACTGCGCTTCTGGAACACGCGCGAGATGGATTTCAGCCCGCGCATGTAGCGCGATATCTTCACCAGGCGCACCAAACGGATGATGCGCGCTGCATGGAGGGTTGCCGGAGACACCGGCACCACCAGCACCAGCAAGCCGGGCAGAAACGACAGCAGGTCGATGATGCCCATGAGCGAGAACACGTAGCGCACGCGCGCTGCACCCGGCCTGCGGTCTGGATGCAGCAGATCGGCCACCCACAGGCGGGCGGCGTACTCCAAGGCGAAGCACACGCTGGACACGACCCCGAACACTACCATTGCAGTGGTCACCCGCTGAGGTATATCCGGCTGCGTCTCGGCAAATACCAGCGCTGCATTGAGCACGATCAGGACGAACAGCCCCACACCCAGAACCCGGGCCACAGGCCCAGCCAACCGCAGATCCTCCAAGGCGTAGTACGCTTGCCGCTTGAACACCGATGCACGCTCAAGCCTCTCATTTACCGCCGCGGGCATACGGTGTCCTTTACGCCTGATCGAGCGTAACAGCGGTACCGGAGGCGGTAACCATAAGCATGTTGCCTTGGCCGAGCACCTCGTAGTCCAAGTCGACGCCGACCACGGCATGCGCACCCAAGGCGCCGGCGCGTTCCTCCAGCTCGCGCAACGCCCCGTTGCGCGCCTCAGCGAGTTCGTCCTCGTACCCCTGGCTGCGCCCGCCCACGATATTGCGTATGCCGGCACCGAAATCGCGCATGAAGTTAACGCCGGTGACAACCTCGCCGAACACGACGCCGTAATAGCCGGTGACACGATAGCCCTCAACCGAGGGCGTGGTGGTTACGATCATGGTCTTCCTTTCCTGAGAGGCGCACCCCCTGCGAGGTGCTTGCTTTGGTAAGCATACCACGACCTTATGGTTAATCGTTGCGCTACAATAGGCTGGCCACCTGCACACCATCACGCCCGAAAGGCTTCTGCATGCCCGTCGACTTCGTATCCCTGGCCGCCATAGCGCTCGTAGCGGCCGTTTGCCCGTTGATTGCACAAGCCATACCGGGCAAGCCCATCCCCGAGACGGTATTCCTGCTCTTGGCAGGCGCACTGCTCGGTCCGCATCTGCTGGGTGTCGTACATCTGACCGAATCGGTAGGGCTGCTGTCCGACCTGGGATTAGCGTTTCTGTTCCTGTTGGCCGGCTACGATATCAGTCCGAAGAACCTCACGAGCAACCAAGGCAAACGGGGATTGGTTACCTGGGTCGTATCGCTTGCTCTGGCCTTCCTGGCCGTGCGCCTGTCACCCGACCTCTCCATCAGCCATATCGACGGCATTGCCATAGCCATCGCGCTGACCACCACGGCGTTGGGCACGCTGATGCCAATCCTGAAGGAGCGCCAGCTCATGGGCACGCGCGTGGGCAACTCTATTCTGGCATACGGCACCTGGGGAGAGCTCTGCCCCGTATTGGCCATGGCCCTTTTGCTCTCGACACGCGCCGAGTGGAAAACCATGCTCATCCTGTTGGCCTTCGTGGCCGTAGCGGTACTGGTGGCCGTCCTGCCTGCCAAAGCGAAGAAGGCGGGGCACAAAGTATTCTCCTTCATCACCGCGAATGCGAACACCACGTCACAAACCATGATGCGCGTGACCGTGCTTTTGCTCGTCGGGCTGGTCACGCTCTCGGCTGTATTCAACCTGGATATCGTGCTGGGCGCATTCGCCGCAGGATTCGTGCTGCGCTACGTTATCCCAGCTGGAAACGAGGTACTCGAACACAAGTTGGAAGGCGTGGCGTACGGGTTTCTCATACCCATCTTCTTCGTCGCCTCCGGCGCGAAGATCGACCTGACCGCCGTGTTCGCGCAACCGGTGCTGTTGGTGGGGTTCATCGTCATGCTGCTGCTTATCCGCGCCGTGCCGGTATTCGCCGCACTGTCCACCGGACGCGACACCCGCGATATGTCGTCACACAACCGCCTGTCCGTCGCACTGTACTGCACAACCGCGCTGCCCATCATCGTCGCCGTCACCTCGGTGGCCGTCACCTCAGGCGCCATGAGCCAGGAAACGGCCAGTGTGCTAGTGGCAGCAGGGGCCATCACCGTGTTCCTTATGCCGCTTCTGGGATCGATCGCCTACCACGTCGCCGACGCGCAGCCTATCGAGGCCGTGCGCGAGATACGCCAGCGCCCGCGCGATATCCGCAGCATCATCCGCGACCACATGACGCTCGAGCGCATGTTGGCACGCGAGAAGGCGCTCACGGCCAGCTGGCAGGACCGCGCTGCGGCGCTGCAAGAACAATCCATGCGCAGCCGCGCCCTCGAGGAGGCGCGCGATGCCGCGCAACAGGAACTGGCCGCGCGCAACGAGGCCTCCGAGGATGCGGCCACATCTCTTTCCGAACAGGACCTGTTGGCCCAACGTCGCGAGGCGCGCCGCAAACGCCTAGCTGCCCTAGCTGCCCGCGAGCAGCAGCGACGCCTGCGCGAAACAGCCCGCCTTGCGACGAGCGCCGACGGCACCAAGAAGGGCGATGCGAAGCGCGAGGACGCCAGAAGGGACAACGAATCTTGAGGAAGCACCAGGCGAAACATGATTGAACCGAAAAACGCGCCGTCCTGCCGCACCCTGCTCGCCTGCGGCTTCGCCTTCGACCCGCAGAACGGGCTCTATCTGTTAGAGCTTTAGCGCCCCTTCAAATGAACGAGTACGCAACGCATCCCTTATTCCAGGGAGAACGGCTGCCGCTAAGTCACAGCATTCCCCGAACCGAGCACTTTGCCGCAGAGATCCTGCTTGCAGTTGACGCCCATCTTGCGATAGATATGCCGCACATGGCTCTTGACCGTGTTGTCCGACACAACCAGCTTCTCAGCCACGACAGCCATGCTCGATCCCTCTATGAGGAGCCTCAGCACGTCCTCCTCGCGTCGCGTTAGTTCGTAGGCACGCGAGGCCGAAGCGCACGCCGCATCGATGCTCGGGCATAACCCGACGTCGGCCTCCCCCCGTGCGGGCCGGGCAGCTCCCGAGAAAGCCGCCCGATGAAGCTGCAAATACGCCACCGCAGCCGCCATTTCGCGGTTTCGCCACCGGCGAGCGACAAGCGGCGACAAAGAGAAGGAAAGTGCACAGAAGATCATGACGAACATTGCCGAAACCTCGGTGCCGAACGCATCGTCCGCTATCAAAACGCCCGCGATCGCCGCAGCAAGGCAAACCATCCACACGCCAACCAAACGATAAGCGACGCGATCGGCGTTGCGCACGAAGAATGC
>NZ_JAVWUP010000096.1:0-1984 GCF_036667095.1 Gordonibacter sp.
CTACGACGTTACGTACTTCCCGCATGCCGATCAAGACGAGGTCGACTACCAAGTGCACCAGCTGGCGCACGACCTGGAAATCGGCGCCGACGTCATCCGCGACGTATGCGCCAACGAGATCGAAGAGTACCTCGCGCTCGATGCAAAGCGCGACGCGAGCCTTCCGGTGCACAGCATCGTCGAAGCCTACGTCGGCGGCACGGCGTTCGCCTGGTACGGAATGAACGAATACCCGCGCCTGAAGAGGGTCATCCTGCGCAAGCTCGCAAAGGGCGGCCAGCAGGCGAAGCGCGCATTCATCGCACGCGCGAGCAAGGCCCAGGTGGAGATGCTCGAGGACTACTGATCGGCCGGCTGCCGACCATCGGCTCCCAACCGCATCCGAAACCGATAAGAACAGGAGGGTTTACATGAAAGACACCGTCTACATGGAAGAGATGGACGCGTTCACCTACCGCAAAAAGCTGGAGAAGAACGCCGTGGTCTTCATTCCCGTAGGTGCCCTTGAGCAGCACGGATCGCACATGGCTATGTGCGTGGACGCGGCACTGACCCGGGCCATGGCGGGAGCCACCGCCGAAGCGCTGGCTGCGTCTGCGAAAGGCAGGTTCGAGGCCGTGGTCGCATCGCCCATCAACTACGGCTATCGCTCCCAGCAGCGATCGGGTGGCGGCTTCCACCTGAGTGGGACCACGTCGCTGTCGGGCACCACGCTCATCGCGCTCGCAAAGGACATCGTGTACGGGCTCATCGGCCACGGTGCCCGCAAGATCGTTTTCATGAACGGGCATTACGAGAACTTCCAGTTCATCTTCGAGGGTGCCGAGCTGGCATTGGAGAAGGCACGCGAGAACGGCGTGTACGACGCGAAGATACAGCTGCTGTCCTACTGGGACTTCGTCGACGAGAAGACCATCGAGGAGCTGTACCCCGACGGGTTCACCGGCTGGGACTTGGAGCACGCCGGCGTGATGGAGACTTCGCTCATGCTGCTGCTCTACCCCGACCTGGTGGACATGGGCAAGATAGACGATCCTCTCTACGACGGGTTGCCCGCTGTGCTGCCGAATTACGACGTGCTGCCGATCGTCGCCGGCTACACGCCGCCTTCAGGATGCCTATCCTCGCCCGCCGCCTCGTCGCGCGACAAGGGCGTCGTACTGCGCGACGTGGCCGTCAAGAACATGGTCGCCGCAATCAAACAGGAATTCGCATCGGACTAAGGAGCAGCCTGCGCCTCGTATCGTCAACACCCACGGCCTTCCGGCGCTTATGCACCCGGAGGGCCGTACGCACTAAGGAGCATCATGATCAACGTACGCACCGCCTTTCACGTCTTTGCTCCCAACGAAGCCGTTCACTTCCTGGGGGACTACCACGAAATCCTAGAGGGGGATCGCCATGCCTGCACAAACCACTGAGAGAAAAGTTCCGTTCAAAGTTGCTGCTTCTTCGTTTTTGGGCAACTTCATCGAATGGTTCGACTACGCCACCTACGCGTACTTCGCCATCACTATCGGAATCGTGTTCTTTCCCGAGTCGGAAGTCGACTCGACGATGCTTGCCTTCGCGGTGTTTGCAATATCGTTCATCTTCCGCCCGCTGGGTGCTGCCTTCTGGGGCAGCATGGGCGACAAAAAAGGTCGGAAGTGGTCGCTTTCCCTGTCGATCTTCATGATGACGGGCGCGGCGTTCCTTATCGGATGCCTGCCGTCCTACCAGACCATCGGCCTTCTATCTCCTATTTTGCTGCTGTGCCTGCGCAGCGTGCAGGGCTTCTCGGCTGCTGGCGAGTATTCGGGAGCCGCCGTGTTCCTGGCCGAGTATTCCCCCGCCAAGCACCGCGGCAAGTACTGCGCGCTCGTGCCCGCCTCCACCGCAGCTGGCCTCTTGGCCGGCTCGACCGCAGCGCTGCTCATCAAGCTGTTGCTGCCCGAGGCTGACGTGATCGCCTGGGGCTGGCGTATCCCGTTTCTGCTGGGCG
>NZ_JAVWUP010000096.1:1994-10073 GCF_036667095.1 Gordonibacter sp.
CATCCGCACGCGCCTGGAGGACTCGCCCACCTTCGAGGAGGCCGCCTCTGAGACCACGCGCCTCAAAGAGGCTCCCAACCCAGCCCGTCTGGTGTTCAAGAAGTACCGCAAGCGCCTGCTAGCCAGCATTGCGGCCACCATGGTGAACTCGGTGGGATTCTACCTGGTACTCACCTACCTGCCCACCTATCTGACCAGTTACGCCGGCATGGAGGCGGCACCAGCGCAACTCGCCACCGACATTGCGCTGGTAGCCTACATCATTATCTTGATGGGCGCAGGGAAAGTATCCGACATCATCGGGCGCAAGAAGATGCTCATCGGGGCCTGCGTCGCCTTCATCGTGCTCAGCATACCTGCCTTCATGATGCTGAGCACCGCCTCGCTTCCCATCGTCATCGCCGGCGAGCTTATCCTGTGCGCAACACTGTCCGTCAACGATTCCAACATCGCTTGCTACCAGGCCGAGATGTTTCCCACCGAAGTGCGCTACACCGGGGCCGCACTCGGCTCGAACATCGCCTACGTCATCTTCGGCGGCACCGCCTCGTTCGTGGCCACCGCACTCCTCGACCTTACGGGTAACGGCATGGCTCCCGCTTACTACCTGATGGCCATCTGCCTGATCGCCGGCATCATCTTGCTGTTCACGGCACGCGATTACGGCGGCATCGAGCTCAACGACGTTCGATAGCCAGCACCGCCGGGCAACTTTGCCAGAAAGGGCTTTTGGCGGGGGGAGCCAAAAGCCCTTTCAGCCGCAATCGTGCGCACCCGGTTCGCCTGCCAGCTGAACACCACCCTGCCAGCCGCATTCTCCAAAGCTGAATGGGAGTCTCCGCCACACGTAAACGAACCTGAAAACGCTTATACCCTGGCCAGCCTGCGTGGCAGACGCACTGGGCACATCAGCAAATCAAGCGAACAAAGGCGTTTGACTTCTCTCCCCTCTCGTCCTATCATAATGCGAACAAACATTCGCGCGAACGGACGTACTTATGGAATTGCTCGACAAGCTGGAGGTTCTCGCCGATGCCGCAAAGTACGATGTGGCCTGCACCTCGTCGGGCATCGACCGCGACGCGCAGAAAGGTAAGCTGGGCAACACCCTGGCAGCGGGATGCTGCCATAGCTTCGCAGCCGACGGGCGCTGCATCACGCTACTGAAGGTGCTCATGACCAACGTGTGCGTCTACGATTGCGCCTACTGCGTGAACCGGGCATCAAACGAGGTGCAGCGCGCCGCCTTCACGCCGCGTGAGCTGGCGGACCTGACCATCGCGTTCTACCGCCGCAACTACATCGAGGGGCTGTTCCTCAGTTCGGGAGTCATCCGCGACCCCGACCATACCACCGAACTGATGATACAGACGCTGACGCTGTTGCGCACCGAACACGGTTTCCGCGGCTATATCCACGCCAAAGCCGTGCCCGGTGTCTCGCCCGAACTGCTTGACCAGCTGGGACATTTGGCCGATCGCATGAGCGTGAACCTAGAGTTGCCCTCGCAGAAGAGCCTGCAGCTGCTCGCCCCCCAGAAAGACAAGCAGCGCATCCTCGCGCCCATGCGCCAGATACGCGACAACATCGCCGTGGACAAGGATACCCGCGCCCTCATGCGCAAAGAAACCACGTACATGACCCAAGTGCGGCCCGCAAAGAAAGAGCGCGCTTTCGTGCCCGCCGGGCAGTCTACCCAGATGATTGTGGGAGCCACGCCGGAAAGCGATTTCCAGATATTGAACCTGTCAGCAGCGCTGTACCGCACGCTGTCAATGAAGCGCGTGTTCTTCAGCGCCTACATGCCGGTGAACAAGGATGCGCGCCTGCCCGCCACCGATGCCTTGCAGCTCAACCGAGAGCACCGGCTGTACCAAGCCGACTGGCTGCTGCGCTTCTACCGCTTCGACGTGACCGAGATCATCGACGAGAAGAACCCCTTCCTCGACCCCGATGTCGACCCGAAGGCGAACTGGGCGCTGAACCACCTGGACTTCTTTCCGGTAGAGGTGAACAAGGCGCCCCTCGAGGCGCTGCTGCGCGTGCCGGGCATCGGCGTGCGGGGGGCGAACTCCATCCTGAGGGCTCGTCGTGCCACCACCTTAGGAGAGCGCGAGCTGCGCAAATTGGGCATAGCCCTCAAGCGCGCACGCTTCTTCATCACCTGCAACGGTCGCTACGAAGGGCATGGTGCCGACTTCACGCGCGAGGGCCTACGAGCGCAGATAGCCGCCCCCATAAAAGGAGGCAACCACGGTCGGCGCGCCGACAAGACCTGCCCCGGCCAGATGAGCCTGTTCGACAGCGTCCAGACGCCCGAGAAGGCGCGGGTGGCCGGCGGCCCAGGACGCGTTTTGGCAAGCGGAGCCCTCGTACCCGAGACAGGCAGCCTCGCGAAAGGCGCGCTTCCAGCGAGCACTTCCCCTAAGCTGCCGCTGAAAGCCGAGCCAGCACAGGACGGCAGCTACGGCTGGCAGCATGCGCTGGCCGCTCCCGAGATGGCCTGCGCATGAGCGAGTGCCCCTCCGCCAAGGTATCACCCGAGGAACCCTTGGCGGAGGTTGCGTACAGCCACGACGGCACCCTGGAAGGACTGCTCTCGGCAGTGTTTGAGGCATACGCACGTCGCGAGGACCCGCAGGACGTTGCGCGGGAGGATTCGCTCCAGCCCCGTCTCGGCCAAACGGTACGCCACATCGAGACGAACGTGGAGCATGCCGTGCGCGTCCAGCGCGGCATCAAGCGCACCTGCGGAGAAGCGGCCTACGATGCCGTCATGCATGCCTCGCTTTCCGACGATCCTCGCGCTGACACCGTCGTCTACCGCTTCGTGCGCTACGCTATGGCGCAGAACCGTCCCCACGACTGCAGCAAATGCAAACGCCGCCATTCGTGCTCGGGCCCCGGCAGCGGCAAATCCTGCCCGCTACCTATGCGGCGCAGCGTTATGAACGACATCGCACATCCCGCTGTCGAACCGCTGCAGCGCCTGGTACGCGCCGTCGGCAACGAACGCCATCGCATGATACAGTTCCTGCGCTTCGAGCACTTGGAAAACGGCGTATGGCTGGCGCGCTGCAATCCCAGCGCTTCGGTGGTCCCCCTGCTCATGGACTGGTTCACCGGCCGTTTCAACACACAGCCGTTCATCATCTACGACGAGGTGCACCACCTGGCCGGTGTCTACGAGGGTCGCGACTGGTATCTCGTGCGAACCGATCAGCTGGATCTGCCCGATCAGGCAATCGACGAGAAGCTGATGCAGGCCGCATGGAAGCGCTTCTACCGCACGGTGGCGGTGGAGTCGCGCTACAACCCCGAGCTCCGCCGCCAGTTCATGCCCCAGCGTCTCTGGAAGAACATCGTCGAGATGCATGAAGACCTGCCTGGCACCGAGCTGGCCCGCTCCAGCGGTGCTGCCGCCGAGCGCCTTTGGCGCGGCTAGCTGCGACCGACCTGCAACCACCTGACCTCCCACTTGAGCGCGGGCGGCCCAGCCGCTACCTGATCGGCTCTGCATCCATCCGGCTTCCATCGTGCTCGTATGGCCTTTCGCACCCATGCCGCAGCGCTAAACGACACCAATGCTGAACAGGGAAAACCGCTGCCTGCGCGCAAACAGCGGCAAATGTGCAGAAATATTCCTTGACCTAGAGCACACTCCAAGCCCTATCATGTCATGCAGCAAAACAACCCAGAAGGAGAGCATCATGGAACCGGCAAAGGTATACTTCACGAATTTCCGTACCGAGGCGTTCGGCGACGGGCTGCCCACGAAGCTGAAGAAGCTCGCACTGCACGCAGGCTTGGGCACTATCGACCTGGACGGCAAATTCGTGGCCATCAAGCTGCACTTCGGAGAGCTGGGCAACATCAGCTACCTGCGTCCCAACTACGCGCGCGCCATCGTTGACGCGGTGAAGGAACTGGGCGGCAAACCCTTCCTTACCGACAGCAACACCCTGTACCCCGGCAGCCGCAAAAACGCGCTCGAGCACTTGGAATGCGCCTGGCAGAACGGCTTTACCCCGCTGACGGTAGGCTGTCCCCTCCTTATCGGCGACGGGCTGAAAGGCACTGACGACGTGGAGGTGCCGGTAGCGGGCGGCGAGTACGTGAAGGCCGCAAAGATCGGTCGCGCCGTCATGGATGCCGACGTGTTCGTCAGCCTGACCCACTTCAAAGGCCACGAGTTGACCGGGTTCGGCGGCACCATCAAGAACATCGGCATGGGCTGCGCCTCACGCGCCGGCAAGAAGGAGCAGCACAGCAACGGCCAGCCCTCCATCAGCGTCGAGGCATGCCGCGGCTGCATGAAGTGCCTGTCCGAGTGCGCCAATAACGGCCTGGTCTTCCACGAGGAAACCCGCAAAATGACCGTGGACGCACAGCACTGCGTCGGCTGCGGCCGCTGCTTGGGCGCCTGCAACTTCGACGCCATCAACTTCGAGAACGATGCGGCGAACGCCGATTTGAACCGCCGTATGGCCGAGTACACGAAAGCCGTCGTCGACGGTCGCCCTCAGTTCCACCTCTCGCTCGTGGTGGACGTATCGCCCCACTGCGACTGCCATGGCGAGAACGACGCGCCCATCCTGCCGAACCTGGGCATGTTCGCCTCCTTCGACCCGCTCGCCCTCGACCAAGCCTGCGTCGATGCCTGCCTCGCCGCCGCGCCTCTTCCGGGAAGCAAGCTCGCCGACAACCTGGCCGAGCCTGGATTCGTCGATGTTTGCGACCACTTCACCAACTCGACTCCCGAGTCGGAATGGAGGACCTGCCTGGAGCACGCCGAGAAGATAGGCCTCGGCACCCGCACCTACGAGCTGATAGCGATCTAATACCCTACACGCCGGTGAGGTCGAACGGGGGGATGAAGCTTTCTTCGGCAGCGCCGCCCTCTTGCCAGAAATAGTCCTCCACGCCGATGCTGTCGGCAAAGTCGAGCAGCCGCTCGTAATCGTCGTCGGGCACGCGTTCGGCCAATTCGGGGCAGCGTCGCAGCACTGCTGCCGCACGCTCGTCGCCGGCAGCAGCGGCACCGGCGACCACGGGCGTGTACTGGTTCATCAGCGACAGTAACACGTGGTCGCCATAGCGCTCGTGCACTAGGCGCACAATGCGCCGAGAGTCCTCAAGCGCCTCCGGCAGCATAAGGTGGCGCACCACCACCCCGCGAACCAGGCGCGGCCCGCCTCCTGCGTCGTCGAACACCGGCTTGCCGACCTGCACGACCATCTCGTCGAGCGCAGCAAGCGCCACCTCGGGATAATCGGATGCCTGCGAGTAGCGCTGCGCAAGGGCAGCATCGGCGTATTTGAAGTCGGTAAGGTACACGTCTACCGTGTCGGCATTTTCCCGTATGGCTTGAACGGTCTCATAGCCCGACGTGTTCCATACGATCGGCAGCGTTAGGCCACGCTCGCGCGCAAGCGCAACGACGGCGCGTACGTGCAGCGCGTAATGAGTCGGTGTGACGAAGTTGAGGTTGAGCGCCCCTTGCCGCTGCAATTCCAAGCACCGGTCAGCCAGTTGCTCCACTGTCAGGACGCGGCCGGCCTCGCCAGCGGCGATCACCGCGTTTTGGCAATAGCAGCAGTGCAGCGGGCAGTGAGAGAAGAATACGGTACCGCTGCCCCTCTCGCCGCTGATAGGAGGCTCTTCCCAGAAATGCAGCGCCGCACGCGCCACTACCAGCGTGTCATCGGCACCGCATACGCCGCGCGCACCTGCCGCCCGGTTTGCCCCGCAGGTGCGTGGACACAGGTCGCAGGAGACGGGAAGGTCGATTCTCATAGTCTCACCGATCCAAATAAGTCAGCAGGAGCCGCTCCCCCACCCAAAGCTGGCACATTTCGCCTGCTTGCCCCGCGCGGTGTGCACATCCCCCTGAGGGAAGAGTACCTCGGCACAGGAAAAAGGGCACCAGCACCAACCGAGCACGCGCGGCCCACGGTGTCGACCTGCCCCGCCTTTTGGCAGGGCGACGGAGTCTAATTAGCCGAATAGGTACCAAAGCCCGGAGGGAACTCATCATCGTCCAAGTCGTAGTCGTCCTCCTCGCCGGAGGGGTACGCCTGCTCCGCGCGCGTCCAGTCCAGGCCGTTTGCAGCGCAAGCTGCCTCCTCGCCGTACACCAAGGCCAGTGCAGACGGCGCTTTGCCGGCACCGCCGATCACGGCCAGCAGCTCCAGCAGATGCAGGCATGCCTCGGCTTGCGGAAGGATAAGGTCGACATCGTCGGCCGCCATAAGCGCAGCAGACAATTCAGCCATCAGCATCTCGACCGTGTACGTGCCTTCGAAACGGCCTTCGTTCACCGCAGAGAGCACCTGCTCGGCCTCGGACGTCATCGCACCCGCACGGCCAAACGCCGTCTCGAGAGACGAAGACGACCGCTGCGTCGAGCGGTACAGCGCGTCCGCTTCGACGGCAGCCATAATCTGCGCCGAGGCCTGCAACGTGTAAGCTGCACGTGCCATCTGAGCCGACCCCGATCCACCTGTCGTCTGCACCGAACCCACCAACAACTCTAGCAGCGGACGTGCCGTCTCGACGTCCTTATCCTCGCCAGCCACCAGGCACATGAGGTTGCCGCGATCGGAAAACGCATCGGAGAGGGTCACGTCGGCCACCACGAGCGGAGCCTCGATGGCAACAAGGTCGCTTACCATGGCGACGGCATTCAGCTCACGCGCAAAGCTGGGCGTCGCTGCGGACAGGTCGATCAGCATCGTGCGGGGACCCGCGCCCTGCACGATACCGTCCTCGTCGAAGTATGCATCCTCTAACGCCGTCTGCGACGCGCAGTACGTGATCACGATCGAAGCGCGTGCCACACTGTCCGCGCACGTATAGCCAGCTTCCGCAAGGCGCGTCTTCACCATCGCCCCGACAATCTCGTGCCCGATATATGCGTACCGCTTATCCATGCAAGCCCCTTTCCCGGGCATCCTTCGCTTTTCCTCAGTCCCTGATGATTCTTTTCCGCAGGGCCCCTACGACTGCCTGATCTTGCGGGCGATACGGTCGGCTACGGAAAGCTCTTCGCGTTTGTCTCCACCCCAGAACACCATCGCTATCATACCGGGACCCACATGCGACCCGATGACCGGCCCGACGCTGCTCTCCAGAAACAGGATGCTGTCGTCGATCTTGGAAAGCGCCTCTTTCAGGCGCTCGACATCCTTTGCGCAGTCGGCACTCGCAATGACCACGCACTGTCCGGGGCCTTTGTCGGCCACGCGCTTCTGGTAATAGTCGGCCAACTGCTTGAGGCCCTTCTTGCGCCCACGCGCCACGCCTGCCAGCGACAGCTTGCCGTCCTGGCCGATCACCAGCATGGGCTTTACGTCCAGCTTCGAGCCCGCAAACGCAACCGATGCCGGGATACGCCCGCCACGGCGCAGCGATTCAAGGTCGTCCACCATGAACTGCGCATCGACGAAGTTGCACGCCTCCTCGGCCCATTCGGCCAACTCGTGTGCCGTAAGACCCTTGTCGCGCTGACGCAGCGCCTCGTACACCAACAAGCCTTCCGCAATCGAAGCCAACCGGGTATCAACCAGGTACAGCTCGGCATCCGGATGCGCAGACATCATCTGCTCGTGCACAAGCGCTGCCGCATCGTAGCTGCCGGAAAGGCCGCTGGAGAAACTCAGGTATACCGTGGGCACGCCGCTTTGGATGGCGCGCTCGAACGCCGCGCGGAACACCGGCACGGGGACCTGCGCCGTCGTCGGCTCCTCGCCATCGCGCATCGCCTGGTAGAAGTCATGCGCCGACGCCGTGCGGTACAGGTCGTCGGCATGTTCCCCGTCGCTCAGGACGTAGGAGAATTGGATAAGCTCGACACCGTCGCGGTCGACCACCTCGAAAGGCAGGTCACAGCACGAATCGATAATAAGGTTGCAAGCATGCGACATAGCGCGTCAAACTCCTTCAGGGTTCTGGTTCGCCTTGGTTGAAACGCCTGCCTGCGCAGCAAAGCGCACGGACAGGGCTCCGCTGTTGCCTCGGGACAGGAATACCTCGTTATGCTCGCTACCGCAGGCAGCCGCCGCAACGGTGCGCAGAGAC
>NZ_JAVWUP010000097.1:0-10059 GCF_036667095.1 Gordonibacter sp.
GGGGCCCTTCGCGCTTTCGGCGTGCCGAGTGCCGAGGACGGTGCGCCAACTAATGGCGCACCGTCCTACCCGATTCTTTTTGCAGCGCTTCTCCTCTAAGGGTTTCTCATCCTTTTCTCGTCTGGGGGGCGGCTTCCCTGTCTTCCTTTCGAGCTTTGATGCTTGCGGATTGCGCGATGCTTCGTTGTTTTTTGGGGATAGCAAGCACATCCTGCGCGCTCGTTCTTGCCGTTCGTCCGGGAATGTTACTTGTTCGGCAGTGTTTCCTGACCGTTGCCAGAACTTTGTAAAACGGCGACTGCATTGCTGCCGTGCGCACGTTATGCTGATCAGAACGGTCGGTATGGCCGGTTGCCTGCGGCGGAATAGCCGTCGCCCGGATGAAAGGTAAGAGAGCATGAAAAATCCTGCCCAGAAATCCTATCAACTCTACATCGGCGGCCAGTGGGCTGACGCCTCGGACGGGGGCACGCTCGACGTGTTCTGCCCGGCCAACGGCGAGCAGCTCTCCACTATCGCCGATGCGACGAAAGACGACGTCGACCGTGCGGTCGATGCAGCATGGAAGGCATTTGAGACGTGGGGCAAGACCGACAAGGCCCAGCGTGCCATCATTTTGAACAAGGTAGCGGATATCATCGAGGAGAACGCCGAGCACTTTGCCATGCTGGAGTCGCTCGACAACGGTAAGCCCATCCGCGAGACGCGCGCCATTGACGTGGCCTACTCGGTCGATCACTTCCGTTACTTCGCCGGCGTGCTTCTGGCCGATACCGGCGAGGTTGACATGCTGCCCGGCAACATGATGTCGCTGGTGCTGCACGAGCCTATCGGCGTGGTAGGGCAGATCGTGCCCTGGAACTTCCCGTTTCTTATGGCCGCGTGGAAGCTGGCCCCGGTGCTGGCGGCGGGCGACTGCACGGTGTTCAAGCCGTCCTCCACAACATCGCTTACGGTGCTCGAGTTGGCGCGCCTGACGCAGGACATCATCCCGGCCGGCGTGTTCAACGTGGTCACGGGCCGCGGTTCGAAATCGGGGCAGCACCTCCTGGACAACCCGAAGATATCCAAGCTGGCGTTTACCGGCTCCACCGAAGTGGGCCGCGACGTGGCGCGTGCGGCGGCCGAGCGCCTGATCCCGGCCACGCTCGAGCTGGGCGGCAAGTCCGCCAACATCATCTTCCCCGATGCCAAGTGGGACATGATGCTCGACGGTGTGCAGTTGGGCATCCTGTTCAACCAAGGCCAGGTGTGCTGTGCCGGTAGCCGTATCTTCGTGCACGAGAGCATCTACGACAAGTTCGTGGAAGACGCCTGCGAGGCGTTCTCCCGGGTGAAGGTAGGCATGCCCTGGGAAGACGATACTCAGATGGGAAGCCAGGTCGACCAGAAGCAGCTGAAGAAGATACTTGAGTACGTCGACATTGCTAAGCAGGAAGGCGGCCGCGTGCTCTGCGGCGGCGAGCGCATCGAGGACGGCGACCTGGCACGTGGCGCGTTCATGCAGCCCACACTCATCGAGGTACCGAACAACTCGTGCCGGGTGGCTCAGGAGGAGATATTCGGGCCGGTGGCCGTCGTCATCAAGTTCAAAGACGAGCAAGAGGTCATCGACCTGGCAAACGATTCGGTGTACGGCCTGGGCGGTGCTGTGTGGACTCGCGACATCAACCGCGCTTTCCGTGTAGCGCGCGGCGTGCAGACGGGCCGCATGTGGGTGAACACCTACAACCAGATCCCGTCGGGCGCGCCGTTCGGCGGCTACAAGGAATCCGGCATCGGCCGCGAAACGCACAAGATCATGCTCGAGCACTATACGCAGGCCAAGAACATCATGATCAACTTGGGCGAAGAGCCCAGCGGTTTCTACCCGGCGAAATAGTGCGACCGTAGCCACACGGCGTGTGTGTGGTGGCAGTGTGGTTCGGGTGGGTTTTAAAGAGCAAGGCAGGCGTTCCTCGACGAATCCCTACAGCTTGATGCAGCGATGCATCCTCGCTGTAGGGATTTTTTTGTAGCACAACCCCTCTGTAATATTTCTCTAAAAAATACTTGAGTTGACAGATCATGTTTGTTTTCGCGAAGAAAGAACCCTGTTTCCAAGAAGTCACACAAGGCCTTCTTTACGGCAAAACTGGCTGCGATGGTTTTCGGATCGTTTCCGAGCGATATCGAACGGTAAGCGCACGAGCAACGTATGCGCGTTAAGCTAAGACCATGGTTTAAGGAGCCGAGCAAGGCGGTTTGCGGCGTGGATGCTTTTAAGGGAAAGGACAGATTGCGGTAACGCAGCATCTGCGCGCAAAGGCGTGTGCGGGAAGTTGGATCTGCTGCGATATTTCACTCCTTCGTTTTTCTTGCTTTCTCAAAAGATGCAGAGTATCCCGCTTTTTCTTTTAAAACCCAATCAGCTTGAAACATTGGAAGGCTTTGCTTGCCGCCTTGCGTGAGCTTTGCCAAAACCATCGGAGGTGATGATCTGCGACGAGGCGTTGAAGTCTCGGTTTCCTTTGCCGGAAGAGGCACGTGAAAAGAGAGCGGCGCCGATGGTTGCTTCGAGTAGGACAGCGGCGCCGGGTACGTTAAGGCGGCAAGTTCGCCGCGTCGACGAATGAAAGGATGACATCATGGAGCAGGGAATTATGAGACTGCCCAGCAAGCTTGCGGCCGTTCTGGCGACGGCGGCTCTTGCCGTTTCGCTAGCGATAGGTGCAGCGCCTGCCTTTGCTCTGGGCACCGGAGGGTTTACAGATGACAGCTCAGCTTCCATTACGTTGCATAAGTACAAAACTCCCACAGATTCAAGCACGCCGGGCACCGGTGCGGCAGGTCAGCAGCCTCCTATCGGTGCTCAGCCCCTCGGGGGTGTGCTGTTCGCGTTGTATAAGCTTGATACCGCAAAGGTCGAGGGCGGCATTGCTGGCACGCCGGCCGTGACCAAGACCCCTGCCGCCTCTGAGGTACCGGCCTTTCTCGCTACCTACCGCGATGCGACCTTCCCGCCAATCGAACAGTCGACTGGCGCCGATGGCGTGGCGGCGTGGGGTTCGTTGAAGTTCGGCTACTATCTGCTAGAAGAAAAAAGTACGGGTGGGGCGAACGTTCAGGCAGCGGTTCCCTCCATCGTGACGCTTCCGTATGCGCAGCAGGCTGCAGGCGGGACTACTACGTTTATCAAAGATGTTCATGTGTATCCCAAAAACGTGAGTTTGGACGACGTTGAGAAGACGGTGCTCGATAATCCCGACTTAACGGCACCCTATGAGAGTCTGAAGTATCAAATATCGTTCAGGATTCCTGTTGCGCAAAAGGTCTACGAGAGCGACGCGGCTTGCATGCAGGGCACCATCGTCGACACGGTTCCCCAGAGCTCGACCGGAAAACCGATGCTGGGGATACGGAACGATTTTACCGTTGTCGCCCTGTCTTTTGACGGTACGGAAAATGCGCTGCCTGCAAAAGATATAGGGTTTAGCGACACCTCCGCTACAGATGGAAGGGTAACGTGGACGATCACCCCCCTTATTGCCAAGGCAGTGGAAGCTCTTAACACTACTCGCGCAGATGAACCTAGAAAGCAGATATCGAAACTCGTCATTCGGGCTACTGCCCAGGTAACCCCCCACGCATTCAATGCAAGCATTGATGCGGACGGTCAGGCTTCCATCATAAACAGCGCCTTGGTCTCGATTACCGACAGCAAGGGTGCAGTGGTGGTGGATCGCAAGCAAAGCACCACGCCTGCTATCCCAACGACGGGTTTTCAGTTTACCAAAGTCGATGGCAAAGGCAGCCCTATCCTCTCCGATACTGCTTCTTTCAAGCTGGCTGCATCGTACAGCGATGCAGTAGCGGGTAAATTTATCAAGAGCACGACAGGCACCGCCGATCTTGTGGCTTCCAGTAACGCTACGAATGGCAAAGCGGTATTCTCGGGTTTGCATTCTTCTGATCTGACGGCGAATGGCTCGGCGTACACCACCGTCAAGCAGGCGGTTAATGCCGCTCGTGCCAACCTCGGCGTGCCTCAAAACGTTGATGTCTGGATGGTGGAAACGAAGGCACCCAACGGTTATCGCGCCTTGCAGGCACCCCAGAAGGTCACGCTTCAAATCGTGAAAGCTACGGCTACTTCTAAAGTGAAAACCACGGTAGTGAGCGGCCCGGTGTGCATTGTCAACACGATGAACGGACAAGAGGGTGGCGGTAACTTTGCTCTGCCGAATACCGGCGGCATCGGTGCCATTGTGTTCTTTGTCGTAGGTGCAGGTGTTGTTGCCTTTGCGGTGGCAACCTTCGCGCGCTCCCGTAAGCGCGATCGCGACGATCGCCCCTAAGGTAGAAGAGTGCCCCGAGCATGGTGTGCTGATGCTCGGGGCACTTATGGACAGGCGGCTTTTGTTGCGGGAGGCAGTGCATCGAGAAAGGGGATAAAGATGAGAAGAGTCAACCACAACCGACCATATCGAGTTTTATGGCGCTTTTTTTCGCATGCGACCATCATGATGGTGCTGGTTTGTGCCCTTTTTATTCCCGTTGCCATAACTCCCAGCGCTTTTGCACGAGAGCCGTATTCGGCGGCTCCGGTCTCGTCCCCGCATGTGTCAGAGCAAAGGGGACAAGGCGTGAGGGAGGGATCGTCGTCTGCTTCCGAGTCGGCAGCTGCTTTCGTGACATCGGAGGCATTGGTATCCGAGCGCGAAGCCGAAGGCGCACCGGCAGATAAGACGGCTTTGCCTGATGAGGAAGAGGCAGGCAAAGCTTCCGGTTCGACGCCTTCGGCTGGTTCGGATACCGATGTGCAACCCGAGGCCGAAGGCAAGGCCTCTGCTGTTCCCGACACTCGCGAGCAGGCAGGCGGGCAGGAAGGTTTGGCTTCCCCTGAAGCCGAGGCCCCTCTTTCCTCTGCACCAAGGGCTCTTTCCGCGATCTATGTCTCTGCTTCGGGTAGCGACGCTGCAGGAACGGGTACGTCAGCCTCGCCGTATGCCACGCTTGGGGCTGCCGTATCTGCCGCCGATTCGCTGACGCAGGTAACCATCATGGTAGTAGGGGATCTTGTTTGCACTACGACGGCTGTCGTCGGGGCAAAAAATATCGTGGTGTACGGTGTGCCTGGCACGGGTGGAGCCGCGCCTACGGTACGCGGGGGGACAGCGACGGTTTCTCTCTTTACGGTGAGCACCGGATCGCTGACGTTTAAAAACATTGCGTTCAACGGCGCCTCGGTCGCTGCAAACCGTCGGGTCGTCGAGGTTACGGGTGCGGGAGGGAGGTTGACGTTAGATGCCGGGGCAACTATCTCCCGGTGGTATACCACGGGGTCTACGGGCGCGATTCGGATAGCTGCTCCTAATGCCGTGTTTACCATGAAAAATGGTAGCTCGATATCGAGTTGCCTGTTAGTCACGCAAGGAAACGGCGTCGGCGGAGGCGCGGCAAGTGTTACTGCGGGGCGTGTCACGAATACTACGACAACTCCGCTTTCCGCAGGCCGCGCATCGCTTGTTATGGAAAGCGGCGCTTCGATTTACGACTGCGACACGCGTATGAACGTGTCGGGAGAGTTGTCGGGGGGCGGTGCGTTTCGCGCGGTTGATGCCCTCGTCGACATACAGGCTGGTGCAACAGTGCGCTACTCCGACGTTACGTTTGTGACGATAGGCGGGGCGTCGTTCGATCCAACGTCGTTTCGCCAGGGCGGCGGCGCGCTGTTTGCCAGCAATTGCAAGCTCGCTTTTGCGGGCACGATCGATAGCTGCAATTTTGTGGGACAGGAGAATACGGGTGTGGAAAACTTCCGCGCTGGCGGCGGCGCGATGTATTTGCATTCCTACGGCTGCACTGCGCTCGTCGGGGTCGATTGCAGGGCGGAGGTGGCAGGGTCCATAATCAACTGCACGGCCTTTGCGGGCGGGGGTGTTTATTATTGGAGCGAAGCCAATGTGCTTGACGGGGGTGCCTTTTTTTGGACGGCGCAGGATGGGCCGCGTACCTCTGCTGATCAGGTGATTGCATCTAATTACGATGCACTTATCCTGCGGGGCTCGATAAGAAGCTGCCGGACTTTCGACACGGCTAGCACCAGAAGAATCACGCTTAATGCGGGTTCGACTACCGATTTCTCATCAACAGGTATAGGTGGGGGCGCGGTGTGCGGGGCTAACGGCGGACTTGTGGCGTTGGCAGACCAGGCCGTCATCGACTCCTGCATGACAGGTACTGAGGGAGGCGCGATCTCAAGTTGCAAAACATCGATTTTCGCTCTGTCGAATACGCTTGGAAGCGGTGGTCCGACTATAACAAACTGCTCGTCGAAAAGTATCGGAGGCGGTTTGTCTCTTGAGGCTTCGGCTCACCTAGAGCGGATCAGCCTGACCAACTGCTCTGCTGCTTTTGGTGGGGGAATGTATATGTGCGGACAATCCGCAACCATGTATGATTGCGTGATAACGGGTTGTTCGGCGAAGCAGTACGGCGGGGGGATTCTGCAGAACTCGAATCATGATCTCTTTATGTATGGCGGTACGATTCGGGGCAACACGGCAGATGTCGGGGGAGGTGGTATCGCCGTTTGCGGCAATGCCAATGGAACGGCGGCAGCTCCTCGGGGCCTTGTGTTCAATTATCCCGCGACTGCTAACGGCGGCTATACTAATCCAGCCTTCTGCAAGACTACGATTCTTGCGGGCAAGATAGGCGTCCCTTGCATCGTGTTGGACAATACTCAAGGAAGCGCCAAGCAGGCCTCGAATCTTTGGACCTATACCACGAATCCAGCGCTTCGTATTTTCATGTCCGGCAATTTTGTTGCGGGGTCGAAGATGGGCGTCAACGTGGGTAATGGCGCGGTTGACTTCAACAAGGTACCCTCTCAATTTGCCACAGCGGGGCAAGCCTCCTTCAACTTGAATGCTTTTAGGTGCGACCTCAACAGTACCTACGCGGCAGCTTACAGTACCAAAAACGCCCTCAATTGGGTCTTTGGGTATGCGGTTGACTACCAGGCCAACGTACCGATGGGCTCCACGTTGCAAGGACAAGCGCCCTTCGATGGTGAGGTGGGGATATCGAATCTCTACTACCAGTCGGGTGGTCTTGCGCCTATTTTGGATCAGGGGACAATGGTGGTGGATGGCTATCTGTTCAAGGGATGGAGCACGAGCGCCAGCGCAAAGACGCCAACCTATCTTCCGGGATCGACGTTGTCGTACAGCACGCAACTCGATCCCGATAAAGATAGCCGTATTCCCTTGTATGCCGTTTGGGAGAAGATCGTGGGCGCGTGTCAGATTATTCGCGACACCAACAACGACGGCGTTCCTGATGCGTTCTTCAAAGAGTACAAGAGCATATACAACGCCTTTTTGGAGGTGGCGACGGGCGATCGCGTGGAGATGTTGAAGGATTCCCCCCTGGTCGATTTCAGCGGGGCCTCGGGAAGCGTGCCAAGCGACGGACGCGTTGTGCTGGTTGCCGAGGATACTAAGGTTGTGTTCACCACCGCACCTGCGATGCAGCCTATCGCCGGCGCGCAGGCTTGGGCGGGACCCTCGTCGCAGTCGGGGACTCCGCGTGCGACGATCACGCGAACGAGCAACAGCTCGACCGCGTCTGCGTTGGTGATTATGGGCGGGATCACGCTCGGCACGCTTTCGTTTGAGGGTGCCTGCACTCCCGCGCAGGCAGCGAGTGGGTTGGGACTGCAGGCAACACGCCCGCTCTTCGAGGTGTCAGGAGCGTCCTCTGCGCTTACGCTTGGAGAGGGAGCGCGCATTGCCAATGCGTGCACCGTTGGTGCGACAGGTGGCGCGATACGTGCGGGGACGGGATCGACAGTGGTTGTGAGCGGCGGATCGATCAGCGCTTGCACGGCGCAAGACGGCGGCGCGCTTGCGGTATCCTCCGATGATTCGGCTTCTCCTGCCACTTTGCGGGTGGATGGCGGATCGGTGTCGGGCTGCTTTGCGAGACGTTGGGGTGCAGGTATTTTTGTGGGCAAGAATGCCTCGGCTACGCTGGCAGGTTCCGCAGAAGTGCGCGGCAATACCGCTTCCTTGTCGGGCGGAGGCGTGTATGTTGACACTTTGGGGCTGCTGGCTATGAAAGGTGGGATGATAGCCGACAATGCGTGCACTGCCCAAGACAGCTCGGGCAGTGCTGCGCATGTGGGCGGGGTGGGATCGGCTGCGTTCCGAGGGGGTGCTGCACGTATCACGGTTTCGGGCAACGCGTCTGTTTACGGGAACAAGGGACGAGCAGCCGGCGAGTCGTCTGCGGCCACGGCTCGTGCTTCAGATCTTGAGGTTGCGCGGGCAAACACCTCCTACTTGGTTGCTCTTGGCGCTGAGGGACTGGGCTCGTCGGCTCGTATAGGTATCACGGCGACCGACCAGGCGTTGCTTGCGTCTGGTGCTCAATATGCCATTGTCTCTTCGGGGCTTGCATCCGATGCGCCCAACCTCTCTCTGATTTTCAATAATAACGATGCATCCCTTATCGCGTGTGCGGGCTTGGGCCAGGCGGTGGTGTGGCGGCCCCTCCGTGTGAGTGTATCCTTCGCCAAGGTGGGGGCGATCCAAGAGACGGGCCTGTACAAACCTTTAGCGGGTGCGGCATTTTCGCTTTATCGCTATGTGGGCAGCACGGTCCTGAATGCCGGTTCTATCAACAGCGCCGCAGTCGAAGCTGCCTCGATCACCTCGACGCAGTGGGCTCCGGTGGTGGCGGCCGATGGCACGGAAGGTCTGCCAGGTGTATCGACGAACGTTCCCTATGCTTTCACTTCGGCTGACGGTACGGGTGCGGCCAGCGCGGGTACGGTGACGTTGCAGGGGATCGATACGAGTGCTTGGTACATGCTGGTGGAAACGGCAGCTCCTTTGGGGTATAGCAAGCCAAGGGGGCAATGGGCGTTTCGGACTGTTGAAACAGCGCCGGGGACGGGAGTTTACCGTATCGACACGCAGGCCATGCTCGCACGTATCGGCTCGGATGGATCGCAGCCTCCTGCTTTCCGGACATCCCTCACTATGCCGAGCGGCATACAGCAAGGGCTCTTCTTGCCGAATGTCCCGGTATTCAACCTGCCCTTTGTCGGCACCTCCCTCTGGTTTCCCGTGATATCCGTGGTGGGGATGGTCTTAGCGGCGGTAGGGGTGAGGATGCTTCGTAAGAAATCTTCCCGGAAATGAACGCTGCCCGCCGTGTGGTAGCACTCCTGCTTTTACTGGTAGGCATGGGGGTGATGCTCTATCCCGTGGTGGGCACGTTGCTCAACGAGCAGTCCTTTTCCAACGCAGTGGATCACTATGAGGAGAAAATGGGAATGCTCTCAGATGACGAGCGGGAGGCCATGCTTGCCGAAGCGCATGCTTACAACGATAGCCTGCGAGGGGACCCCGTGCGCGATCCGTTCATACCGCATAGTGGATTTGCCCTGCCCGACAACTATGAAAGCGTCCTCGATGTGGACGGCGAGGGGCTTATGGGCACCGTATCTATTCCGGTCATTGGCGTGGAGCTTCCCATCAGGCATGGTGTTTCTGATGGAGTGCTTGAGCAGGGGGTCGGACATATTCCCCAAACATCTCTGCCCGTGGGAGGCGAAGGTACGCACTCGGTGCTGACCAGTCATACCGGATTGCCGACGGCAAGGCTTTTCACGGATCTTGCGATGCTGAAGAAAGGCGATGTGTTCATCATCGACATGCTGGGTGAAAAGAGGGCGTATGCGGTCGATGACATCACCGTGATAGAGCCCAGCGATCTTTCGGCTGTCCGCATCGATTCAGAACATGACTACGTAACTCTGCTCACCTGTACTCCGTACGGACTGAATACCCACCGTTTGCTCGTTCGCGGCGCTCCCTGTGCGCTGCCCGAGGCTGGCAAACTTGTCGATATGCGTGTTCCGCTGCAAATGGAGATGCTCGTCTGGGGCATCGCTTTTCTAAGCTTGTCCGCGATAATCACGGCAGCCCTGCGGATTCACCGTATGCGCAAACGAGCGGGATGAGCAGGGGTTCAGCGCCGTTTGCGCATACAGTTATCGTCGTC
>NZ_JAVWUP010000098.1:0-8560 GCF_036667095.1 Gordonibacter sp.
CAATGGTGCCCCCGGCGCGATTCGAACGCGCGGCACCCGCTTTAGGAGAGCGGTGCTCTGTCCCCTGAGCTACGGAGGCGTGGAGGATATTGTAGCATTCCTGTTGGCACTGTGGCGTGAAATGGTTGTTGCGGTCTATAACAACGGAAACGGCCGAGAGAATCCTCGGCCGTTTCCGTTGAGCGTGGGTCAGCTGGTGCAACTAGAAGCGCAGGGCGTGCGTAAATTGCGACCAGTTGAGGTCGTCAGTGTCGCGTACGAGGGCGCCCGGTGTGGGAGCATGCACATATGGCATGCCGCCGTACCCGACGGCGATCCCTACGTGGCCGTAACGCCAGAGCACGTCTCCGGGCCGCGCTTCGGCCACGGAAACGATTTGTCGTGCAGCATTGCGTTGAGCTACGTCTTGGTGTGGCAGTTCGATGCCAACCTGGCGGTATGCCCAGGTGACTAGTCCGGAGCAGTCAAACGAGTTTGGTCCCTCGTCGCCGTAAATATAGGGACAGCCGATGCGCGAGAGGGCATAACTTACCACGGAGCCTTGCGAAGGAACCTCGATACCGTTACCCGTACCGCCACCGCCACCAGTGTCGCCGCCGCCCGTTCCGGTTGAGCCGCCACCGCCACCCGAGTTGTTTCCTCCGCTGGGGCGTGCTGCCTCCATCTCTGCCTGCTTCTGTGCCGCGGCCGCTGCTGCGGCAGCAGCCTGCTCCTGTTCCAGCAGTTCGCGCGCTTCGGCAGACAGCGAGTTCATGAGGGTGCCGGCTTGGGCGACTTTCGCTTCGGTCTCGTCCTTGTTCTTCTTTGCCTCGGCCGCCCTGTCGGCGGCGATCTTTTCCTGTTTGGTGTATTCGGCCTTCGAGGCCTCCACGCTTTCGCGCAGTTCTTTGGTGGTGTTCACCATCTGCGCATCGTTTTCGTTCAAGTTGTTCAGAATATCCCAGTTTTGGGTGAACTGGGCGAACGTAGAAGAACCCAGCAAGAAGTCGATGAAGGTGGACGAACCCGAGCGGTACATGCCGCGTGCTCGTGAGCCTAGCTGCTCCTGCAGATTTGCAATTTGGGCGGTAGCCTCATCGATCTTTGCCTGCTCTGCCTCCATGGCAGCCTGGGCGGCATTTCTCTGGTCAAGGGCTCCGTGGTAAAGTTCGGATGCCGCTTCGACCTCGGCTTGCAGGCCGACGAGTTGGTTGCGCACGGCGTCGGCTTCTGCCTGCTTCTCGGCAGCAGTTACGCCGAGTGCGGCTGTAGGGAAGGCGAGGGACAGGGCACCGACGGCGGCTGCTCCGCCGACGAAGGTGCGTCGGGAAAGTGCGGGTGTTTGCTCTTGCATGCGGTACCTCCTTGGTTGGGCCGCGGGCATGGTTGAGCATGCATGGTGCTCATAATAGCACGATGCATCACGATGACAAAAATGCGCGTCAATATTACAGATGGGAAACAACGCGAAATGGCAGTAAGTTCAGAGTGCCAACCGCCAAAGAAGAAGGCCGCTGGTAGCGGCCTTCCGGAAGTCTTGCTGTCAAGCGTTGCTGCTTAGTCGGCCTAGTTGCCACTCGGCGCCGGAGTTGGCGTCGGGGTGGGTGGGGTCTGCTTGAACGTCACGGTCACGGCGATGCTGTTCTTCACGCCGCTGATGGTGAAGGTGCCGCCGGCGGGCGTCACCTCGTAGCTTTTGCCGTTCGTGTCGGTAACGGACGCAACGAGGTAACCGCTGTTTGGTGTGACGGTGAACGTGACGCTGCCGCCTTCTTCAACGTCCATGGACGAGGGGCTCACGTAACCGCCCTCTCCTTGCGCCGACGCGGTTACCGTGAAGGTGGAGGGCTTCTGCTTGCCGGTGCTTACCACGATGTTCACGCTCTCATCTTTCTTGAGCTTCGTGCCGGCGCCGGGGTTCTGGCTGATAACCTTGCCTTCGGCAACGGTGTCGCTTGCGGTGTAATCGAACGTCACCTTGAAGCCGGCGTTGTTCAGTTTAGTGGTTGCTGCCCCTTCGAGCTGGCCCACAACATCGGGTACCTCAGTTCCTTCGGATCCGACTGAAGGAACCAGTTCGACGGTATCGCCCTTGTTCACCTTGGTGCCGGCGGCAGGATTCGAACTGATCACCGATCCTTTTGCTACGGTGTCGCTGTGCTGTCCTTCGATGATGCTCGGTACCAGGCCCTTTTCCTTAAGCAGTTGCTTCGCTTCGTCGGTTGTCTTTCCAACAAGGTCGGGCACGGCTATCTGCTCGACGCCGGTCGAGACGGTGAGGTTGACCTTCGAGCCCTTCTCCCGCTTGTCGCCCGCCTTCGGATCCTGGCTGATAATCTTGTCGGCGGCTATCTTTGCATCGGGCACTTTCTGTATGTTGCCTACCTGGAAGCCGCTCTTTTCCAAGAGGGCCGTAGCCTCTTCGACCGTCTTGCTCGTCACGTCAGGCACGGGGTCTCCGCTTGCGAAGCCGCCCATGAGGGCAAACGCCCCAACGCCCACTATGGCCAATGCTGCGATGATGGCCACCACGATGCCGATAGTTTTCTTGTTAGACTTCTTTTTACCGTCGTCGGAACGGTAGTTCTTGGGGCCGCCCGCCGTGCTGACGGGGTTTGCGCCGCCCATGGCGGACATGACGGCGGTGCCGTCGGCTGCTCCCATGGGGGGAACGATGCCGCCCATGACGGCGGTCTGAGCGCTGGTGAAGGCACCCACGTTCACAGGACGGCCAGCCAGGTAGTCGTTCAAGGCATAGCGCATGTCCTGTGCGGTGGCGAAGCGCTCGGCAGTGTTCTTGGCCATAGCGCGCATGATGATGCCCTCGAGCGCCGGGTCGATATCGGGGTTGATCTCGCGCGGGGGGGCGGGAAGGTCGTTCACTTGCTTCATGGCTACGCTGACCGCATCGGGGCCGTCGAAGGGCAGCTTGCCCGTGGCGGCTTCGTACAGCACGATGCCCAGCGAGTAGATGTCGCTGGTGGCGGTAAGCTCCTTGCCCTGCGCTTGCTCAGGTGAGATGTAGTGTGCGGTGCCCAGGACCGAGGACGTCTGCGTCATGACGGAGTTCTTGGCGCGTGCGATGCCGAAGTCCATGACCTTCACGTTGCCGTCGGGCTGCACCATGATGTTCTGCGGCTTGATGTCGCGGTGGATGATGTCGAGGTTGTGCGCCACCGAAAGAGCCTGGCATACCTGCGAGCCTATCTCGGCCACCTTGCGCTGGTTGATGACACCGCGCTCGTTAATGGCCGTTTTCAGGTCGCTTCCACGCACGAATTCCATGACGATGTAATAGGTGCCGTCGTCCTGGCCCCAATCGTACACGTTCACGATGTAGGGGCTCTGCAGGTTGGCGGCAGCGGCTGCCTCCTGCTTGAAGCGGGCGGTGAAGTTGGGGTCGGCGGCGTACTGCGGGAGCATCACCTTTACAGCCACCAGGCGCCCCAGCACGTTGTCCTGCGCACGGTACACCTCGGCCATGCCGCCGATACCGATGCGCTCGGTGATTTGGTAGCGGTTGTTGAATACCCTACCTGTCATGTTTCCGCTCACGATTATGCTCCTTTAGGTCACATGCTTGAGGCGCTGCTACGTTTAAGTGTTACGAGTGCCACCAGCATACCTTAACTATAAAAGCCCTTGTACCTGCAAAGCCGTTTTCAACACATTTTGCGCTCGCTCGGTGCCTTTGCCTTCTTCGGCAAGTTCCAGGTTGATAGCCACGACTACGCGCGGGTTGTCGGCGGGTGCCATGCCTACAAACCAGCTGTCGTTGCCGTTCGGCTTTTCGGCGGTGCCGGTTTTGCCCGCCACTTCCACGCCGGGAATAGCCGCTGCCGTACCCGTGCCGTCGGTGACGACACCTTTGAGCACGTCCTTTACCCGGCTGGCCGTTTCCTTGCTCACGGCCTGCAGGAACTTGTTGGGCTGGGCGGTGAAGCTGCGCTCGCCGTTGGCGTTGTAGATGCCCTGCACCAGGTAAGGGTTCATGATGCTGCCATCGTTGGCGATAGCGCAACCCACGAGGGCCATTTCAAGCACCGTGGATTGCGGGCCGGCGGGGCTGGGATGTTTTGCTTTGTCTACGGTGCCGACGGGTTCGCCGGCAGAGGCCCAGGCCGTCTCCCAGGCCTTCATCTCGCTGGGCTCGGGCATGAGCGACGTGGCTGTTTCCAGCGTGAATTCAATGCGCTTGTTGAAGCCGAACTTTTCGGCTCCGCTGACGAGCTTGTCGGCACCCATCTCGACGCCGAGCTGGCCGAACGCCGTGTTTGACGACAGTTCGGTGGCGCGGGCCAAGGTGATGTCGCCGTAACTGTTCCCGTTGAAGTTAGAGATGGGGGCACCGCCGATTTCCATGGAGCCTGGCGAAGAGAATACGGTGTCCTCTTTCGCTACGCCGTCTTCCAGCGCGGTTGCCAAAGACACGATCTTGAAGGTGGAGCCTGGTGCGTAAAGCGCTTGCGTCGCGCGGTTCAGCAGGCTGCTGTCGCCGCTGTCGGGGTTGGCAGCCGCCGCTTGCAAGAGCGCTTCGGTATCGGCGGCGCTGTAAGTGGGCGACGAGGCCATGCCTAGGACGGCCCCTGTTTCGGGGTCCATGACCACGCAGGCGCCCGAGTACCCGGCCAGCGCGTCCTGCGCAGCTTGCTGTATTTTCGAGTTCAGCGTGAGGGTGACGTCGTTGCCCGGGCTGCCTATGCCGGCCAGGGAATTCAGCACGTCGGTCCAGCTGGCAAAGTTCTGCTGGCCCTTCAGCGCGTCGTTCTCGGCTGCTTCGATGCCCGTGTTGCCGTATTGCGTGGACGAGTAGCCCAGCACGTGGGTGGCCAAGTCGCCCGCAGGATAGACGCGCTCGTAGGTGCCGTCGGCCTGCTCGACGCTTTGCGCTAGGATCGTGCCGTCGTAGGTGGATATCGTGCCGCGCTCGGTGCGCGCCTCTTTCGCCATGGTGTGGTTGTTGCCCGGCATGTTCTGGTAGTAGTCGGCCTGCACGACCATGATGAGCGTGAGGTTGCCTACCAGCAGCGCGAACAGCGCCGAGTAGATGAACATGGTGTGCGTGAGCCGTTTGCCCAGCGATACGCGGCCCAGCACGCTGTTGGCGTGCAGCGAGCTGGTGGCGCTGGCTATCTCCTGACCCACGCCTGTGCCCTCGTCGCCGCAGCGCAAAAGGAAGCCTACGATGATGAAACTGGCCAAAAGCGACGAGCCGCCCTGGCTGATGAAGGGTAGGGTCAAACCCGTCAGCGGGATGAGCCTTGTCACGCCGCCCACGATGATGAACGCCTGCAGCACGATGACCGAGGTGAGGCCCACGGCCACAAACGAGCTGACGTCGCTTTTCGCACGCGCCGCCGTGACCAGGCCGCGGATGGCGAAGCACAAGAACAGCAACAGTACGCCCGCCGCACCTAAGAGGCCGATTTCCTCGGCAATGGCGGCGAAGATGAAGTCGCTCTCTACGACGGGAATGTTGCCCGCAAGCCCGCGTCCGATGCCCTGCCCGAACAGGTCGCCATCGGCGATGGAGTAGATGGCTTGAGTAAGCTGGTATCCGGTGTTCTGCGCGTCGGCGAACGGGTTGAGCCATGTTTCCACGCGTACCTGCACGTGTCCGAATGCAAGGTAAGCGCCCACGCCGCCGATGGCGATGAGCAACAGGCCTATTATCAGGAAGAACTTCTTTCCGGTAGCGGCATACAGCATGACGATGAACACGAAGAAGAACACAAGGGCGCTACCCAGATCCTTCTCGAATACGACGATAAGCAACGCGATAACCCACATGAGCAAAAGCGGTACTAGCACGCGCAGGTCGGGGAAGTGGAACGGCCCGACGCGCCAGGTGAACACCGAGAGCATCTCGCGATTGGAAGCCAGGTATCCCGCCAAGAACAACACGATGACGATTTTGGCGATCTCGCCCGGTTGGAAGGAGAACGAGCCGAGGCTCAGCCAGATGCGGCTGCCGTAGATCTCCTGGCCAAGCCCCGGCACTAACGGCGAGAGCAGCAGCAGGAAGCCCACGATCATGAACGTGTACTTGAAGTTTGCAATCTTATCGAGGTTGCGGGTGAACGCCAGTACCAGCACCATGCAGGCAACGCCCACAAACAACCACATGACCTGGCCCATTGCAAGGTTCGGCGCAAGTCTCTCAACAAAGCAGATGCCGATGCTGGAAAGCGCGAACACGATCGGCAGAATAGCCGGGTCGGCACCGGGCGCGAACTTGCGCACAGCCAGGTGGGCTATGACGAAGGCCACGAAGATGCCAAGGGGCACTCCAAGCGTGTTGAAGTCCAGCGTCTGGCCTGCATTTATGGCCAACATAGCGAACAGCAGCACCACGAAGGGCGCGGCTACGCACAGCAGGATCAGCTCGATAGTGCGGCGCGTCATGCGGCACCGCCGTGGTTCGCGGGTGCAGGCGGGTTGGCATCGTGGGAGCCGCCCGTGGAGTTGGTGCTGCTCGCGGTGGTGTTATCGGCGCCTTGCCCGCTTGTGTTCTGCTGGCTGTCCTTGGCGGTTGCGGACTGCTTGTTGGCGTCGATGTCCTCCTGATACTCCTTGACCAGCGTCTTGGCAGCCTCGATGTTGTCCACGCGCCAGCCGTCTTTCAGGCGCTCGGCAAATCCGGGCTGCAGGTCGTCCACGGCAACCGAGGTCGTTTCTACGAGCTCGGAATAGGAGAACCCGAACACACTCCCGGGAATACCTCGGTAGATGGCAACTTTTCCGTTGTCGTTCGCCAGGTAGGCGGCATTGTGCAGGTACGTGTTGGTGCCCCATGCCGTGCCGGCGATGATGAGGGCGAACAGGACGAGCACCAACGCGATGCTGAACTTCGTCTTGCGTGCCATTTTCTTGCGGCGCACCTCGGCGAAGCCGGTCACGTCGGCGACGATGACGGTGATGTTATCGTGCCCGCCTGCGGCGATGGCCTCGTTCACCAGCTGCGAGGCGCAGCGCTGAGGATCATGCACGCGAGCGAGCGTTGCCTCGATGTCCCGGTCGCGCAGCATGCCCGACAGGCCGTCCGAGCACACAAGCAGGCGATCGCCGGTCTCCACGTTGATCTCGTAGAGGTCGGGCTGGGTATGCGGGTCGCTGCCCAGTGCCCGGGTGATGACCGAGCGGTTCGGGTGTGAGCGCGCTTCCTCGGGGGTGAGCTGGCCGGCTTCGATCATGTCGGCCATAAGGCTGTGGTCGCGCGTGAGCTGCTGGATCTTGCCTTGATGCAGCAGGTAGGCGCGCGAATCGCCCACCTGGGCGATGATCAATCGCTCGCCCTCCAGCATGGCGGCGGTCATGGTGGTACCCATGCCCTCGCGCCCGCGTCCCTCGCGGGCAGCACGGATCACAGCGCGGTTCGCTTCCTCGACAGCGCGGCCCAGTGCTTCGGAGTCGGGATGGGCCGGGGCGCGTTCAGCCAGCACGTTCACGGCGATTTCCGAGGCGACCTCGCCTGCGGCATGTCCACCCATGCCGTCGGCGACGGCGAACAGGGGAGGTGCCACGATCAAGCTGTCCTCGTTGTGGTCGCGCAGGCAACCGATGTCGGTACGGCTGCCGAACGTGGTGGTGGCACCCTTGCGGGTGTGCGGCGTGGACTTGTAGGCGCGATCGGCGGCCATTAGGCGAACCTTACGCGGATAGCGACGTCGCCCACGTTGACCACGTCGTTGTTTTTAAGCGCTACCGGCTCGCCGATAACCTGGCCGTTCACCGCCGTGCCGTTGGTGGAGCCCAGATCCTCGACGAACAGGTTCTGTCCCATAAGGGAGAAGCGGGCATGGCGCCCGGACACGTATCCGGCGCCCACGACGATGTCGGCACCGGGGCTGCGGCCCACGATGACGGGCCCGCGCACAACGATGGACACGCCGCGCAGTTCTTTAGGTCCGCGTTCAACCGACAAGTTCCACGTGCGCTCCTTCTTGCGTTGGCCGCGCACCAGTCCGACGCCTGTTTTCATGATAGCGAACAGGAACAGGTACAGCAGCGCGACGAACAGCAAGCGTCCTATCAGCAGTACGACATCGATCACGAGTACACCTCTGGTTCTATGCGGTTGAAGCTTGTCATGCGCATGTGTTCGCCCGTTGCCTTCTGCGTCATTGGGTTTGCGTGAACACGTAGTTTGTCATGCCGATAGTAATGTGGTCGCCCTCGCGTAGCGGATGGGTGGCGATTTCGGCGCCGTTTACCAGCGTGCCGTTCGTGGAGCCCAGGTCGGTGATAGTCCAGACCCCCTGTGGCTCGAAGCGCAGCTCGGCGTGCGTGCGGCTGGCGTTGATGTCGTGGACGACGATGTCGTTTTTCGACTCGCGGCCCATGAGCAGGCGGCTTGATGCCAGAGAGTAGGCCCGGTTGTTCGCGGTGTCGATAAGGCTGGCACGCACGGCGTTCTGGTTGGGGACGGGGTTCGCTTGTCCCGCGCCGCCCGCGAACACCACGGTGTCTGCTGCAACGGCTCTGCCTGCATTGGCAGCCTGCCCGTAGCCCTGCGGCTGCCCGGAAAGCGCGGCGCCTGCCG
Source organism: Gordonibacter sp. (assembly GCF_036667095.1). Taxonomy (NCBI): domain Bacteria; kingdom Bacillati; phylum Actinomycetota; class Coriobacteriia; order Eggerthellales; family Eggerthellaceae; genus Gordonibacter; species Gordonibacter sp. The sequence continues at coordinate 8,522 of NZ_JAVWUP010000098.1, forward strand.
CAGCGCCGGCCATGCTGCCGGCTGCGCCCGCTGCCATGC
>NZ_JAVWUP010000098.1:8660-10045 GCF_036667095.1 Gordonibacter sp.
GCGCCATAGCCCGAGGCTCCGGCACCGTAAGCAGCGCCTGCTTGAGCAGAGCCGCCAAGGCCATAGCGCTGCATTTCCTCGGCGCGCAGCTGCGCGATGATGGGCGCTGCCACAGCCTCGGCGATAACGTCGAACTTGCCGTGCTTCAACCCGTCGTCCACGATGAAACGTACGAGCGGCTGGCCGTCCATGACCAGTCCCTCGTCGCCGGCTTTTGCCGTCAGGTACGTTTCGGTCTCGCCTGCCAGCGTTGGATAGTAGCCGAACAGTCGCTGGTCATCGTCGGGATTCACCAGCACGGTGTAAAGAGTGGGGGCGTACTGTTTGCCGGCTCCCACCATCTTCTCTCGTCGCATTTGCTTCTCGGCCTTTTTGGCGATCTGCACGGGGGAGATAGGGGAGTTCGCCATGCGGTCTGCCGCACCTTCGAACGCATCCTCCATCTTGCCCTCGAACTTCGAGAAAAAACCCATCGCCGGTCTCCTTTATTCGCCTGCGCGTTTTCCGCCGTGGCATCGGCTGCCGCCTGTCGAACGCTTGCTTTGTCGGGTCGCAGGTAATGATCGTGCGACCAAGGTAGTCGCGTGTCCGTGCATATGACTATGCAATGTTTCATCTTGCCATAAACCCTGTACGCTCACGCTATCCTTTACGCAATCGTCATGAATTATTAAGGTGGGGATGTGCGTATGCGTATAAAGGGAACCGACTGGATAAAGGGTGAAAGACGGGTTTGGTAAGGGAAGTTCGGCGCGCAAGAAGGAAAGAGCGTTGCTGCTTCCCGAAGATATGCTGCGTTCGCAGTGGTGCGGCCTTCGGTTTCGGGGCCCGGTCGTTGCGTGGCGTTGTCCTTGTCAACCTTCGAACAGCGCGATCACGTCCGCTTTCGAGCGAGCGTCCAGCTTGGCGTACAAGTGGCGTACGTGGGTCTTTACGGTGTTCTGCGACAAGAAGAGCTTCTGCTCGATTTCCGTCCTGCTCTTTCGCTGGGCGATAAGCGCCATGATCTCCGCTTCGCGTGCCGTCAAGCTGTAGCGTGCAGAAAGTTCGTCGCAACGTGCCATGAAGCGCTCGCGCGGCCCGGGCACGTGCAGCTTGTCCTCGAGCGATATGCCCGAGGCACCCCAGTCTCCGTTAACAGACTTCTCGCTTTTCCAGATAAGGGTGCATACTAAGACGAGTACGATTCCCCCGAGGGAGAACCCTACGAGAAATGTCGGGTTGGCGAGCAGCTCTCCCTGCTGTAGAACGCGCCGGAGGGCTACGCCTGCGAACATGGCACCTTCGCTCGAGGCACGCGCGATGGCGAACAGCTTGAGGCTGGGCACCTCGAATCGAAACGCGATGTTGGCGAACATAAGCAGCACGAAGAACGTGAACCACAC
>NZ_JAVWUP010000099.1:0-9822 GCF_036667095.1 Gordonibacter sp.
GTGCGAAAAGAGCCTCGACCCCGACCCCTGACGGGTTCCGTTTACGGATGTGCGGCCGGATGTGGCCGGATGTGCAGCCTCCGTGCAGCCTCCGTCGAAAACATATTCGCGCTCTCTGTATTTTATGCTATAGTGTACGGCTGTATCTTTGCGCTCGGCGCGCGCCGCTGCATGTCCGAGCGTAACTTGCTGGAAAGGAAGATCACGTGGCCCAAGCCCCTAAGAATCAAGCTGCTGAGAACGAGGACGAACTAACCGCGAAAGCCCCGATCGATACCGAAGAGATACTGGACGACGACGAGGTGGACGTCGAGCCCGACGTAAGCACCGCCGAATCGCTCGACGAGGAAAAGCTCGAGTCCAGCCTGGAAGACGAAGACGAGGATCTGCTCGAGGGCATTCCCGAAGACGAGCTCAAAGCTACCGTCGACATACAGCTGCCTAAAGTGAGCGCCAAGAGCAAGGCGCGTGCGGTGCGCAAGCGCAACGCCGATGCGGGCGTGACCATGCTCACCGGCGACCCGGTGCGCATGTATCTCAAGGAGATCGGTAAGGTCCCGTTGCTTACTGCGGCGGAAGAGATCGACCTCGCCATGAAAATAGAAGCTGGCGTTGCCGCAACCGAAGAACTCGACCATGCCGAGGACGAGGGCATCGAGCTTGAGCGCCGCGAGAAGCGCCGCCTTGGCCGTATCGAGCAGGTGGGCTTGGACGCCAAGCAGCAACTCATCGAGGCGAACCTGCGTCTGGTCGTGTCTATCGCCAAGCGCTACGTGGGCCGTGGCATGCTCTTCTTGGACCTCATCCAGGAAGGCAACCTGGGCCTGATCCGTGCGGTGGAGAAGTTCGACTACACGAAGGGCTTCAAATTCTCCACGTACGCCACTTGGTGGATTCGCCAGGCCATCACTCGCGCCATTGCCGACCAGGCCCGCACCATCCGCATTCCCGTGCATATGGTGGAGACCATCAACAAGCTGGTGCGCATCCAGCGCCAGCTGCTGCAGGTGCTGGGCCGTGAGCCGTCGCCTGAGGAGATCGGCAAGGAAATGGGCCTGCCGGCCGAACGCGTCCGCGAGATCCAGAAGATATCGCAGGAACCCGTGTCGCTCGAAACGCCCATCGGCGAGGAAGAGGATTCCCAGCTGGGAGACTTCATCGAGGACGATGCTGCCGTAGTGCCGCCCGATGCTGCGTCTTTCAGTATGCTGCAGGAGCAGTTGTCGAAGGTGCTCGACGGGCTGGCCGAGCGCGAGCGCAAGGTCATCAGCCTGCGCTTTGGCTTGGAGGACGGGCATCCGCGTACGCTGGAAGAGGTCGGACGCGAGTTCGGCGTCACGCGCGAGAGAATCCGTCAGATCGAGAGCAAGACGCTTGCGAAGCTGCGCCATCCTTCGCGTTCGTCGAAGCTTAAAGACTACTTGGAAGACTAGGGTTTCCGTTGGAAAAATTCGAACTGTTCGCAAGCTGCCTCTCCGGTTTGGAGGGGCAGCTTGCTGAAGAACTGAAAGAGCTCGGCTGCAAACGCGTGCGTCCCCTTGGCGGGGGCGTCGCCTTCTTCTCCGATGTCCGCGGTGCACTGAGGGCGTGTCTGTGGTCGCGGCTCGCCTCGCGCATCATGCTGGTGGTGGGACGCGTGGATGCGCCCGATGCCGATGCCCTGTACGAGGGGGTCCGCGCGCTGCCGTGGGAGGAGGTGCTGGCAGACGGAGCGAGCATGGCCGTGCAGGCACACGGCGGTAACGCCGAGCTGCGGAACAGCCGGTTCACCGCGTTGAAGGTGAAAGACGCGGTATGCGACCGTTTGCGCGAGGTGTGCGGCCAGCGTCCCGATGTGGATGCGGCGTCCCCTGATGCGCAGATCGATGTGCGTATACGCGAAGCGCGTGCCACGATCTCGTTGGATCTGACGGGCTCGTCGCTGTACCACCGCACTTACCTAGCTCCCGACGACGGCGCTGACGCTCCGTTGGAGTGCGCCCTGGCCGCTGGCGTGCTGGCGTTGGCTGGCTGGAAGGCTGCTGCGTCGGCGGGTTCGGCGTGTTTCGATCCCGCCTGTGGCGACGGGGCGATCGTGGTGGAAGCTGCGAGCGTGGCGAGCGACCTGGCCCCTGGGCTTGCGCGCGACTGTTGGGGCTTCTACGGCTGGGCGCTGCACGATGAGGACGCATGGGGTGTGCTGTTGGACGAGGCAGACGATCGGTTTGCATGCGGCTTGGCCATGCTTATCGGCTCCGGAGCAGCCGAAGGCCCCGCCTCGGCACCGCCCGACCTGGGCATCGTGCGTATTGCCGGAGCCTCTGTCTCCTCGCCCGCCATCGCGCGAGCGCGTGGGCGTGCCAAGCGCGCAGGCTTGCGGCAGGCGGTGAGCATCGAGCTTGCCGGTGCGGAAGGTGCTGCGGAGATCGTTGGGCGCGTGAGTGAGGCGGCCGAGCGCGCGTTGGGGTATGTGCACGCCTCTCAAGCAGACGACGGGCAAGAGGTTCCCGAGCGTGCTGCCGCGACCTGTCTGGTAGCCTGCGTGCCTCCGATCCATGCGGATGCTGGCGCCCAGGCTCAGGCCGAGGCTGCCGCCTTCGTGGCGGCGGCTCAGGCTGCGCCTGCGCAGTCCTTGTTCATAGCGGCGGGGGTCGAAGGAGTTGCGGCGCGTTTCGGTGCGGCTCCAAAGGCGCGTGCGGCGCTCGGCCAGGATCGCGTGGCCGTCGAGGCGCAGCTGTTCGACCGTCCTCCGGTTGCGTCCGCCGTCGTCATAGTGCCGGACTCGGCGGGGGGTGCGGAGCATCGCGTCGAGGTATTCGAACAGGCATCCGAGCAGTTCGCCGCCCGCTTGCGCAAGGTAGCCAAGGAGCGCCGCAAATGGGCGAAGCGCGAAGGCGTTACCAACTATCGCGTGTACGATGCCGATCTGCTTGATTACGCTGTCGCTATCGACGTGTACACCGGTGCGGGAGCGGCCGAGGGTAATACGTACCTACACATCGCCGAGTATGCGCCGCCGTCCTCGGTCGATCAAGCCAAGGCAGAGCGCCGTTTTAATGATGTCCTTACGCTGGCACCGGTGGTCTTAGGCGTACGTCCTGACCACGTATTCTCCAAAACGCGCCGGCGCGACAAGGGCGGCAGCCAGTACCGCGATGCCGGATGGCGCAACTACGTCACTTGCGTGCAGGAGGACGGTTACCTGCTTGAAGCCGACCTGTCTGGCTATTTGGACACGGGCTTGTTCTTGGACCACCGCCTGACGCGCGAGTTGATTGGCGCGAAGGCGGTTGGCAAGCGCTTCTTGAATCTGTTCGCGTACACGGGCACTGCCTCCGTGCATGCGGCAGGCGGAGGGGCGACGTCCACCTGCACGGTGGACCTGTCACAAACCTATCTTGACTGGGCTGAGCGCAACATGGCCGAAAACGGCTTCACCGGTGCTGATCACCTGTTCGAGCGTGGCGACGTGATGGCATGGGTCACCGAGTGCCGCCGCACGCCGCGCCGTTTCGATCTGGTGTTCGTAGACCCGCCTACGTTCTCGAACTCGAAGGCGATGGGGAAGCGCACTTGGGACGTGCAGCGCGACCATGTTGAGCTGCTTATCGGGGTGACGCGCCTGCTCGATGCAGAGGGCGAGGCCGTGTTCTCGTGCAACCTGCGCAACTTCAAGCCGGATGTCGACGCCCTCGCGAAGTACGGCGTGGTCATCGAGGACATCTCGGAGAAGACCATCCCCCACGACTTCGAGCGCAACCCCAAGATCCATAAATGCTACCTGGTGAGACGGAGGTAAAGAGTTTCAGGTGATTTACGGAAGGCTGCCCCTTACTTTACATGGGCTGGACTCTTTCTGCCCGCGGGCTCGCAAGCGCTACGAGCAGGACAGGGTGCTTATCTATGAGGAATCCTGACGCTATTGAATGCATTGTGTTGATGGTGCCGCTCTGTGATGCGGTAGCCGACCGTATTGAGGTGATCTAGCTCCTCTCGCTTGGCGTCGGTTCCCGGTCGGCTTCCCACTCTTCCAAGACGACCGCTCCGCAGTAGTAGTAGATGCCGTAGATACCGGCGAAGTCGTAGCCGACGCAGGTGAAGGAACCTCCGAGGGAAGTGACGAACTGGGCGGCCTGCGCGTTGAACGCACCTTGCTTGAACACGTAGAAGCTCGCGATGCTGTCGCGGCTGCCGGTGGGTGCCAGGAACAGGCCCGTGCCGAACTGGACGGGCACACCGTCGCTTTTCAGGCGCAAGTTCTCGATAGCTAGCTGGGGTGCAAAGCGGGGAAGCCAGCTCTTGTGCTTGAGCGCAGCCCATTCGGCCCAAGCAGGGGTGAACTTTTGCGCATCGTCGGAGTAGAGCGCGTTGAAGAAGTCCTGGTAGGATGTCGCTCCGTCAAGGTACGGCGTGAATTCGGGCAACACCCGATTGCCTGCAGAGACGAACAACAGCAGCCGATCGAGCACGATACGCGAGGTAAACGGCGCCTGTTCGATACTTGCTTTCAGCGATTGGTAGTCCATGGGGTGCTCCTTCTCGGCAGGGCTGTCTTGTTGTGGGAGGGGGAGTGCGCAGGGGGCGGGTTGCAGCATCGCCCCCTGCGAGGTCGGGTTATACTTTCGGCGTTTCGATCGGCGTTTCGATCGGCGTTTCGATCGGCGTTTCGATCGGGGGTCGAACGGGGAGCACGCCCGTCTCGCCCCGGTGAGGATGCAAGCGGGCGACGTGCGCTGCTTGTCTCGCGCTATCGCTTACACGCGGGGCGGCACCCAGAGGTACTGCTGCGGCTTGGCGTCCAACTTCTTCGCGAGTTCGTCCACCGGGCCGAACTCCATGCACTTGGCCTGGCAGTGGAACACGCAGGAGGGGAGCTTGCCCTTTTCCTGGCGGTCTGCGCAGAGGTCGCAGATCTTCGTGAACGCGGGGATGAAGTCGTAGACGTAGTTGTCCGTCTCGATGCCCTCGGCATCCTTTACCGGCCACGGGCCGTTCTGCATGACCTTCACGCCCCACTGCTCGAGCGGTAGCTCGTGTTCGGACTGGCAGGCCACCTCGCACGAGTAGCAACCCGTGCAGTACTGGTAATCGACGAGAATTCCGTTTGCCATTACAACTCCTCTTCCTTGCAACGGTACACCTTGCAGAGCGTGCACTTCAAATCGGCACCGAATCCGGTGGTGCCGGGCTTGTTGGCTAGCAGTTGGTTGATGTTGGACTGGCGTAATCCGTACAGGTTCGGCTCGGCGCCGTCCTGCTCGGGGAACCACCAGCCGTGTTGCGCGGCGACCTCCTTCTCATGCACTTCGAACGTCAGGCGCGCACGCTGGCGGCAGCGGCCGCGATGGTTCTCGATCCATACCCAGTCGCCCTCGGAGATGTTCAGGTTCTTTGCCGTGCGTGGGTGGATCTGCACCCACGGATCGGGCGTGAGCTGGCGCAGATAGGGGATCTGGCGATGTTCGGAGTGGAAGAACGATGTGGTGCGCGCGCCCGTGATCATGATGAGCGGGTACTCCTCGTAGAGGTCGGGTGTGGCGACGGGGCCGATGCCGGGCTCTTCGATGTAGGGTAGCGGGTCATAGCCGAACTTTTCGAACAGCGTGGAGTAGAATTCGATGCGGCCGGTGGGCGTGTTGAAGCCGGGCTGGCCGTCGGGGCGCATGAGACCCTTCTCGTACTTCTTGTACACGTACTTCTGGTAGACCGGGCCGTATTCCATGAGCTCCTGGAACGTGAAGCCGGAGGGCTTTACAATCTCGTCGTACACCTCGTCCTCAGTTGCCCATGGCCACGTGTGCTGCTTGCCTTCGGGGCGGCCAATGGCCTGGTTGAACTCGTCGTCGTTGTCGAAGTACTGGGCGAGTTCGCGGTTAATCTCACAGTCCGACTTCGCCTCGCCTTCGGCGGCGCAGCCGCCTGTGATGGCGGACAAGAAGTAGTAATGGGCACGCACGGAGTGCTTCTCGGCCCACGTCTGTACCGGCATGACGATGTCGGCGCACGACTGGATGGTCGGTGTCATAAAGACGTCAACGGCGGCGATAAATTCAGGCTTCTTCATGGCCTTATACCAACGCTCGGTCTCGCAGCTCATGCAGGCGATGCCATTGGATGTTTGAATCCACACGCCCTTCACTTTGTCGGCTTCCATGTATTCGAGGCACATGTCGGGCATGGCCTGGGTGAGGCCGTAGCGGTACATTGGAAATTCTTTCCAGCCCACGCGCTTCTTCTGCATCTCCTCGTTGATGAGGTCGTAGATGCCCCAGGCGCCGGCTGAGGGTTGGTCGACACCCATGGGTGAGGCGGTGTAACACATGCCGCCGGGCACATCGAGATTGCCGGTGATGGTCCAGAGCGCGGCGATAGCGGCGGCACAGGGCGTGCCCTGACTTTGCATGTCGACGGCGAGGCCCCACACGACGTTCGCGGGCTTGGACGTGGCGAACAGGCGCGCAGCCGCCACGATCTTCTCCTCGGGAATCCATGTCATCTCGGCAACTTGGGCTAGGGAAAGTTCGCGGGCGCGCTCGGCAAGCTCGTCGAAGCCGTAGGTCCACTTGTCCACGAAGTCTTGGTCGTAAAGGCCCTCGTCCACGATGACCTTGATCATACCGAGCGCCAGCGCCGTGTCGGTGCCGGGACGCAGTTGCAGGTGGATGTCGGCGTGCGCGGCCAGCCAGGTGACCCGCGGTTCTACGGAGATAAGCTTGCAGCCCAGCTTCATAGCGTCGGTGACCCAGTGGCCCATAAAGAAGTCGGGGTTGGAGATGGTGGGGTTGCAGCCCCAGACGATGGTGCACTCGGGGCATACCCACTCGGGGTCGTCGTAGCGTAGCGCCGAGAACTGCGAGAAGTCGGCGATGAGCATGCCGCCGTAGGTCATAATCATGAGCGACAGGCGGGGCAGGTAGCACGCGGTACCGGACAGGAAGCCGTATTCGTTGGGGCTGCCGAATGTGTTTGCCATACGGCCGACCTGCCACTGGTTGTCACGCGCGGTGCCGCGCAGCGCGTGGATGGAATCGCCGCCGTACGTCATGGAAATGCGGCGGAACTCCTTATAGCAGGTTTCCAGGGCCTCGTCCCAGGTGATGCGCTCCCACTTGTTCTCGCCGCGCTCGCCGGCGCGCTTCATGGGGTGCAGGATGCGGTCGGGGTGGAATTCCACCTGTTTGAACGCCAGGCAGCGCGGGCACAGCGCGCCGCGGTTGTACGGGTCGTCCGGGTCGCCCTCGCACTTGATGAACTTGCCGGTCTCCTTGTCGGAGTACACTAGCACGCCGCATCCCTCGTGGCAGCCCGGTGCCGACCACACGGAGGTACGCGTGACGGTCATGCCGTCTTCCTCGTACTGCCATGCCCCCGGATGCTTCCAACGCGAATCCACTTCCTGCGTCTTTCCGGCACCAAAGTTGAACTGGTTCTCCTCTTTTGAAGTGCCGATGTCGTCACGGTCCTTTTCCGCGACTGCATTCTCTACCATGCGCAACTCCTCTCGCTTACACGGGCCTGTCGGGTGTCTGCCCCAAGCGGCCCGCCCCCTCTAGGGTTGTAAGCGAGTAAAGCATGCGGATAGTATGACCCCATCGCGTAATAAGTATGCAGATTGCGAATCAGTACGTTGGTATGAGGTGGTGACCGGGGGAAATATAAAGCAAGCAAAAGGCGATTGCTGACGGTGACGTTTTCGCATGTGAACGATCTGCTTGCGTCAGCAGTCAATCTGCCTAGAATACATTGACAACTATCAATGTATTGATATACTCCATAAACATTGATATACATCTATATGGGGAGAGGTAGATGGAAGCACTGGGAACGTTTGTTATGGACCAGCTGTTAAAGATGGTGTGGCTGTCTGACTTGGTGACGGCGGCGCTTGTGGCCTTAGGCGTGGATGTCTCGTCGAGGCTGGGTGGCAGCCTCCAGTTCTTTCTATATGACACGGCGAAAATAGTCCTACTTTTGTGTGTGATGATCTTCGTCATCAGCTACGTACAGAGCTTTTTTCCGCCGGAGCGTTCGCGTCGTATTCTCGGGCGGTTTCGCGGCATAAGCGGAAACATCGTGGGGGCGCTATTGGGTACGGTCACTCCATTTTGCAGTTGCTCGTCTATTCCGTTGTTTATCGGTTTCACTCGTGCGGGCCTGCCTTTGGGCGTGACGTTCTCGTTCCTTATATCCTCACCGATGGTCGACTTGGGTTCGCTCGTGCTTATCATGAGCATATTCGGGCCTTCCGTCGCGGTCGTTTACACGGTTGTAGGGCTGGCTATCGCCATTGTGGGCGGTGCTGTTATCCAGCGGCTTAAGATGGACGACCAGCTTGCCGACTTCGTACGCGGAGACACCTCCGACACTGAACTGCTGGCTTTGAGTATTCGCGAGCGCCTTGCCTATGCCCGCCGGGAGACGACCTTGACGTTTAAGAAAGTCTTTCCCTACATTGTCGTGGGCGTTGCGATAGGCGCGCTCATCCACAACTGGATACCGCAAGAGCTGGTTGAAGGCATTCTCGGCAGCGGAAACCCGTTTGCGGTCATACTTGCGACGCTGGTGGGGGCACCCATCTACGCCGATACGTTCGGAGCCATCCCTATTGCGGAGGCCCTGTACCTCAAAGGTGTCGGGCTGGGCACGGTACTTGCGTTCATGATGAGCGTCACGACGCTTTCCCTACCCTCGCTCACCATGCTCGCTCGCGTCATTAAGCCTAAACTCATGGCTACGTTCGTGGGAATCTGTCTGGCGGGTATGATCCTTAGCGGCTACGCGTTCAACGCGCTGCAACCGCTGTTCGCGTGATCGAAAAGCCTGGGCGAGGCGGGTGGCCGCAATCCCTGCTAGCAAGGGGCTGATTGTTTATTGTCGAGAGAAAGGGTTGTTGTATGTCGAAGGGAATGCTCCGTAACTTGTTCGGGAAGAAAGAAGGAGTCGAGCAGATAGAGAGCGAGCGCTCCGAGAATCCGGCGATCGCTTCGCCATGCGAGTGCGGGGGAGCGTGTGACGGATCACACGAGAGGAAAGCGCAGGTGTTCAAAAGGGCTGAAATCGAGGTCTTCGGCCCCGGGTGTAGAAAATGCCACGAGCTTTATGCCAATGCACTCGAGGCGGTCAAAGCCTCGGGAGAGTCGATCGAGGTGGGATATATCACCGATATGGAGCAGATAGCCAGAGCCGGCATCATGACTACTCCCGCCCTTGTTGTGAGGGAGCGTGTTGTGTCTTCGGGTAAAGTGCTCTCGGTCTCAGAAATTGTGAACTTGCTCTAGTTGGTCGGCTTGGCAGGGTGGCAAGAGGCTCGATGGCCGCCCGCGAGAAGCGAGGGACTGAAGCTCTGCCAGCCTTGCCAAGCCGAAAGGTTTCTCGCGCTTGTCGCAAGCAAACTGGTAGAATGCGATTTGCGGAGAGGAGTCGCATGGAATTGCAGAAAAAGGCATTGCTGTTCAAAGCCTTGTCGGACGAAAACCGGCTGCGCATCGTGGAAATGGTTGCAGCTGCAGAGGAGATCTGTGCCTGCAAGATACTTGACGAGCTAGACATCACGCAGCCGACACTCTCGCATCACATGAAGGTGCTCTGCAACTGCGGACTGGTCGCCTGCCGAAAAGAAGGCAAGTGGATGCATTATCGCTTAGACCAAAAAACCCTCAACGCGATCAAGGGTTTTATCGCCGGTCTGTAGAGGCGCTTTTCGGTAGAAGTTTTCCGCTCGGAAGCATATTTGCTCGATAGCCGCTGCTTGAGGGGCGCTCTTGCTGCCGGATGTCACCCTTCTATGAAATAGCATATGAGGTTGATAATCTGGGGGAAGAAGGCCATGACGAAGGCAGCTCG
>NZ_JAVWUP010000100.1:0-9691 GCF_036667095.1 Gordonibacter sp.
TAGAAAAGTCCGAGGGATTCCCGAAAGGGCGCGGTGCGCATCGGTTCGGCTTGCCGGTCGGGGAGCTCTTCGTATCTTCCGTCCCCCTGTCTTGCCTGTCTGCTTTCGATGGTGCGTCATTCCGGTGCCTTTTGCGGGTAGAATGGAGATACGACACATTCTTATTCTCGGAGGTAATCCTTCATGGTGGAGCAAACAACAGAAGCGGCAGCGGAATCGACCGAGGAGGGCGCGTTCTCCTTCGGTTCGCTCGGGCGTCTTGCGCCGACGTGGTGGGAGCCCAAGGAGGGCGAGGCAGAGCCTGAGCCGTGGCTTTCTGCCGACGAGGCGCTTGATCGCTTCCTTTCTTGGGTGGCCTCGCGCGGTATTGAGCTGTGGCCGCATCAGGAAGAGGCATTGATGGGCCTTATGGTGGGTGACCATGTGATTTTAGGTACCCCTACCGGTTCGGGGAAGTCGCTTGTGGCCTTAGGCCTGCATTTTATGGCGCTGGCCTCGGGGCGTCGCGCATACTACACGGCGCCTATCAAGGCGCTTGTCAGCGAGAAATTCTTCGACCTGGTAGATATTCTTGGGCGCGAGAACGTGGGTATGATCACGGGTGATGCCCACATCAACGCACAGGCTCCCGTCATCTGCTGCACGGCCGAGATCCTGGCAAACCAGGCGTTGCGCGAAGGCGAGCAGGCGGACGTGGGCTGCGTGGCTATGGACGAGTTCCACTTCTACGGCGATGCTGACCGTGGCTGGGCGTGGCAAGTGCCCCTGCTCACCTTGCCGAAGACTCAGTTTTTGCTGATGAGCGCCACGTTGGGCGACGTGAGCAACATTGCTGAGTCGCTGAAGGCGCGCACGGGCACGGATGTGGACGTCGTGGCTGATGCGCCGCGACCGGTACCTTTGGCCTACGAGTACGTGGAGATTCCGCTCGAGGGTACCGTGGAGCTAGCGTTGCGCAAGGGCGAGGCGCCGCTGTACCTCGTACACTTCTCTCAGGATGCGGCGCTTGCTACCGCGCAAGCGCTTTCGAGCTACGGCGTGGCCTCCAAGGAGCAGCGCGAGCTGGTGAAGGAGGCGGTGAAGGGCACTCGCTTCACCACGGCTTTCGGCAAGACGCTCAAGCGGCTGCTGGCAAGCGGTGTGGGCGTGCATCATGCAGGCATGCTGCCACGCTACCGCTTGCTGGTGGAGAAGCTGGCGCAGCAGGGCCTGTTGCCGGTAATCTGCGGCACGGACACGCTGGGCGTGGGTATCAACGTGCCTATCCATACCGTGGTGCTGACGGCGCTGACCAAATTCGACGGCTACCGCATGCGCCGGCTGCGTGCCCGTGAGTTCCATCAGATCGTCGGGCGGGCCGGGCGCTCGGGCTTCGACACCGAGGGCATGGTGATAGCCGAGGCTCCCGAGCACGAGATAGAGAACGCCAAGCTGGTCCAAAAGGCGGGGGGCGATCCGAAGAAGCTGCGCAAGGTGAAGAAGAAGCAGCCTCCTGAGGGCTTCGTTACCTGGAGCAAGCAGACGTTCGAACGCCTGATAGCTGCCGAGCCCGAGATGCTCAAACCTCGCATGCGCATCACGCACTCCATGGTGCTCTCCGAGGTGGTGCAAGGTGGTGACGCGTACGGCCGGGTGCGCCGCCTTGTCGATGATTCCGCGCAGACGCCCGAGGAAAAGCTTGCGCTCGTCCAGCGTGCAGACGAGATATTCGATACGCTTATCAAGGCGGATGTCATAGAGCTTGTCGAAGGCGAAGACGGTGGCGTAGGATATGTGACCACGATGGATCTGCCCGATGATTTCGCGCTTGACCAGCCTTTGTCGCCGTTTTTGCTGGCGGCGCTCGAGCTTTTGGACCCCGAGAGCGAAACCTACGCCCTTGACACCGTATCCATGGTCGAAGCAACGCTCGAGAACCCGCGGCAGGTGCTGCGCGCCCAGGAGCGCAAAGAGCGGGAACGCGCCATCTTCGAGATGAAGGCCGACGGCATCGAGTACGAGGAGCGCATGGAGCGCATCGCGGAGATTACGTACCCCAAGCCGCTTGAGGACTTGTTGGGCGCTGCGTTCGAACGCTACTGCCAAGACGTGCCGTGGGCGCGCGACTTTGAACTGGCGCCCAAGTCGGTGCTGCGCGACATGCTGGAGGGTGCCTCGGACTTCAAGGGGTACGTGAGCCGCTACAACCTCTCGCGCTCCGAGGGTACGCTTTTGCGCTACCTGGCTGATGCCTACCGCGTGCTCGACCGCACCATTCCTGCCGATAAGCGCGAGGAGCGTCTGGAGGATATTATCGCGTGGCTGGGATTCGTGGTGCGCTCGGTGGATTCGAGCCTCGTGGACGAGTGGGAGAGCGCGGGCTCCACTCTGGATGTGGTGCCGCCTTCGGCGACCGATGCGGTGGTGCGCGATCGCCGCGGCCTTACCGTGCTGGTGCGCAATGCGCTGTTCCTACGTGTTCGGCTGGCGTCGCAGCGTCGCGCGGGCGAGCTGGGGAAGCTCGACCAGGAGTGGGGCTGCGGCGAGCCGCGCTGGCAGCGCGCGCTTGATGCGTATTTCGATGTGCATGGGGAGGTGCTCATCGATGCGGGTGCCCGCTCCTTGGCCTATCTCGATATCGATACGGCAGACGAGAATGCCGAGCATGTGTGGCATGTCCATCAGATATTCAGCGACCCCGACGACGATCATGACTTCGGGATAGCCGGCGATATCGACCTCGATGCTACGCAGGAAGAAAGCGAGGTCGTGTTTAAAAACTTCCGCGTAGGCTTTTTCGAGGAACTGGCTGATACCGAGGCACCGTAGTGTTCAATAAACAATTGAATCTCTCCATCATCCTTCTCGCCTGCGTGGTTTTTTGCCATACTTTACAGTTTGATGTCGCTTTGTTTCAAACGGGGCAAAAAGGCTTTTGGATCGGAGGAGACGGATGGGGAAAGCAAGAGGAGAAGGGCGCGGTGCGGCGCTGCTCGTCGCCCTGCTTCTTATGTGCGCCTTGTTGGGCTTGACGGGTTGCACAGCCAACGGCAAGGAAGCAACGGGCAGTGGCACGCTGCGCGTGGGCGTGCGCAGCGATGTGGTGGGGTTCGGGTACCTCAACGAGGAGACCGGCAAGCATTACGGCCTGGAGATCGACATTGCCGAAGAGCTTGCCAAACGGCTGGGATATGCTGATATCGAGTATGTGGACGTCCTGCCCGAGAACCGCAAGGAAATGCTCCAAGACGGCAAGGTGGACTGTCTGATTGCCTGCTACTCCGTTTCGGAGACGCGGTTGGCGAACTTCGACTTCTCTCCGGCATACTACAACGACCTCTCCATCGTCATGGTTGAAAACAGCTCGCTTGTAGGCGGTATCGAACAGCTCAAAGGTATGACGTTCGGTGCCATGGCCGGTTCGAACACTGCTCCTCAGCTGGTTATCAAGTTGACCGAATTGGGCTTTACCTCCGGTGAACCCTTGGCTCAGACCGAGGATAAATCTGAAACCCGATTCGATACGTTTCGCCTGGTTCAGATAGAGTCGTACCAAGAACTCAGTCGTCGTTTGGAGGAGGGGTCGATCGACGCGGCGTGTATGGACGGCAGCATTGCCGAGATGTACCTGAGTGCCGACCGCAGTATCCTCGACTTCTCGATAGACAGCCAGGAGTACGGTGTGGCAACGCAGAAGGATTCTGCGCTCAGCAAGCCGACTGCCGATGCCATGCAGTCTATGCTCGACGACGGCACGATTGCTACGCTGACGGATAAATGGGACTAACGGGGAGGGCGAACGTGTCTACTAAACTCAAGGTAAAAATCGCCATCCTCATAGCCGTTGCGGCGATTAGCATGGTTGTCATGGGCGCCCTGCTGTCCACGATGCAGAACGACCTGTCGTTGGCCGACTACACGCAGGAGATGCAGCAGGAGGCCGCGGCGCTTCCTGAGCTGCTCGCGTCGGCGAACGACAATAGTGAGCAGAATAAAGTTACCTACGACGAAATATTCAAGTCCAAAGCCGAAAGCGTCGCTTTCATGGCGAACAACAATGCAGGCTTCGAGGCTACCCATGCAAAAATGGTCGAGTACAAAGACCTGCTGGGCGTCGACAACGTCATGGTGGTCGGTCGCGAGGGCAACCTGATTGCAAGCGCGCAGGACACGCGGGCTGATTTCACTTCGTCGCGCTTCAACCAGCTGCGCACGGTGTTCTCCGACGGCAAGCCCTCGGAGGCAGTGGATGTGTACCTGCCCGAGGAGGACTGGGCTTTCCGCTATTATGCCGCGCGCATCGACGATGCCACTATGGTGGTGGTCGAGCAGAATCCTGACGAGCTGTTCCAGCTGATTGACGAAACGGGATCGACGGAGAGCGTGCTCAAGAACATCTCCATAGGGCAGCACGGCTACGTGTTCGCGGTATCCGCGCAGGACTACGTCATCGAGTACCATCCGAACTCGAACCTAGTGGGTTCGGACGCCATCGACGGCGGCCTCGATGCGGCCGATCTCGAAGACGGCACCGTTGCCTGGATGGAGTTGGATGGCGAGTCTTTGTACTGCTCCGTCGCGAGAGTCGACAATACGTACTATATCGCCACCGTTCCCGAAAGCGACATGGAGTCAACCCGCAACATCACCGTGGGCGTGATCCTGTTCATATTCTTCGCCGTTATGACCGTGATCATCATGTATGGCATCTTCGTCATGTGCGAGGACGAGCGTCGCGGGGAGGACAGCCGGGACTATCGCGACATCGGCCCGCTGCGCTACAACAAGGTTATCGGACGAAAAGCGGCCGTGCTATCGCTGGTGGGCTTCTTGGCTATTCTGGGCGTCACGTTCTACATGCAGACGCTGTTCGCGCTCTCGTCGCAGTCGGTGGCCAACAACGAACGTGCTGCGGAGGCGGCTGAGACTATCAAGCTTGCCGACCAGCGCATGGAGGCTCTTACCGACCAGTACAGCGAGCGCTACCTGAGCAAGTGTCGCGTGGCCGGCTACATCTTGGACCAGAACCCGGCCTTGCAGAACAAGACCGACCTGCAAGCACTTGCCGACGCGCTGCAGATACAGTACGTGTTTGCCTTCGCGGCGAACGGAAGCCTGACGGCGACGAACTCCTCGTACACGAACTTCGTGCTGAGCAGCAATCCGGAAGACCAGTCTTTCGTGTTCAACAAGCTGCTTCAAGGTGCCGATTCTGTTGTCCAAGAGCCACAAGCCGACGAGATATCCGGCCAACTGCGCCAGTACATCGGCGTGGCGCTGCATGACGAGAACGGCAATGCGAGCGGGCTTGTGCAGATAGGCGTCCGTCCGGCCCGCCTAGAGACCATGATCGACAGCGTGAAGATCGACGAGGTGCTCGACGGCGTGAAAGCAGGGTCCGACGGGTTCGCCTTTGCCGTCAGCAAAGCCGACAACACGATCGCCTACTTCCCCGACCAGCGGCTTGTGGGCAAGAACGCACTTGATCAGGGCATGACTGAGCTGCAGTTGAAAGACGGCTATTGCGATTACGTCGACATCGGCGGCAAGCGCTACTATGCCTCGTCGGTCGAGACGGACGACTACCACGTCTTCATCGCCGGTACCGAAGGCTCGCTCATGGCGGAACGCACGCTGCTGACGCTTGCGACGGGTGGCGTGGCGCTGGTATGCCTCGTGGTGATCTTCCTGCTGTTGGCATTCGATACGCGCAGCATGAAGCGTGCGCCGAAGCGTGCGGCGGTGGAGGGCGGCACCGACGATCCGCGCATGTTCGACGTGGTCATGCCGAGCGGGCGTAGGGCTAAGACGGAGTCGGCGGCAAGCCGCTGGCTCGACCGCTCGTTTAGGTGGAGCGAGAAGACGGCCGAGCAGAAGACGGCGACGGTGGTTCGCTGGCTGGTGGGCATATCGGTGCTGGCCGTGTTCGTGGCGGTGGTGTTCCAGGAGCGCTTCTTCAATAGCGGCTCCATTTTCTCCTACATTCTCGGTGGCGAGTGGGAGCGCGGCTTGAACATATTCGCCATCACGGCATGCATCATGTTTATCTGCGTGGCCATGACCGTGGTCACGGTGCTGCAGAAGCTGCTGAACCTGCTGGCCACCGTGCTGGGCGCGCGCGGCGAGACGATCTGCAGGCTTTTGGCCAGCTTCGTGAAGTACGCCACGATCATCGGCATGGTGTACTACAGCTTGTCCATGGTGGGCGTTGACACCACGACGCTTTTGGCATCGGCGGGCATCTTATCCATCGCCATCAGCTTCGGCGCGAAGGAGCTGGTCGAGGATATTTTGTCGGGCCTGTTCGTCATCTTTGAAGGCGAGTTCCGCGTGGGCGACACCATCAAGGTGGGCGATTGGCACGGCACCGTGGTCGAGATCGGCGTGCGCACCACCAAGGTGGAAGACGGCTCCAAGAACGTCAAGGTCATTCGCAACAGCGACGTCAGCAACGTGGTGAACATGACCAAAGAGGTTTCGTTCGCCAAGTGCGATGTGGGCATCGAGTACGGCGAGTCGCTGGAGCGCGTGGAGAACATCCTGGAGAAGGAACTGCCGTTCATTCGCGCACGCCTTCCCAAGGCCATCGACGGCCCGTTCTACAAGGGCGTGGTGGAGTTGGGCGACAACAGCGTGAGCCTCCGCATCGTGGTGCAGTGCGAGGAATCCGACAGGACGCAGCTTGAGCGCGACATGAACCGCGAGATGAAGATACTGTTCGACAAGTACAACATCAGTATTCCGTATCCGCAGATGGTTATCAACCAGCCGACCGAGTTCAAGAAGGCTACGGAGGCGGAGAAGCGCAGCGCCGACAAGTTCCACAAGGAGCAGAAGGAAGCTTCCAAGGACCTGGGCGACGACGACGGCGATGAGGAAGAGAAGAAGTAATCGCTGTCGTGCATGGTTTCCGAACAGGCCCGAGACTGAATGTCCCGGGCCTGTTTTGGTGTGATGTGGTGTGCTGGTGTTGGCCGCCTGGTTTGCAGTTTTGGAGGAAGGAATCGGTCGTGAACGGCCAATTCCGAGAGAGAAGACGAAGTATCGGGATTAGCTTGCGAATCGACCAATCCTTTTGAGTCGAGTGGTTTCCCGTTGGATTTGGGCTGCTGCTGGTTCGGCTGAGAGGCGGTAAGGTATTATTAAGAGGATACCAAAGCCTGTCCCGACGATGCGCTTTGGCGCTTGGGGCAAAGCACTTGTGCGAACGAAAGGGTGATCATGACGAAAATCGAGATGACGACGCCGTTGGTGGAGATGGACGGCGACGAGATGACGCGCATCATCTGGCAGATGATCAAAGACGAGCTGCTTCTTCCTCATATCGACTTGAAGACCGAATACTACGACTTGGGCCTCGAGCACCGCAACGCCACCGACGATCAGGTGACGATCGATTCGGCCGAAGCCACCAAGCGCTTGGGCGTGGCCGTGAAGTGTGCCACCATCACGCCTAACGGTGCGCGTATGGACGAGTACGACCTCAAGTCGATGTGGAAGAGCCCCAACGGCACCATCCGTGCCATGTTGGACGGCACGGTGTTTCGCACGCCCATCCAGGTCGAGGGCATCGAGCCGTGCGTGCGCAACTGGGTCAAGCCCATCACTATCGCCCGTCACGCCTACGGTGACGTGTACAAGAATGCCGAGTTGGCTATTCCTGGTCCGGGCACGGTGGAGTTGGTGTACACGGCGGCCGACGGCACCGAGACGCGAGAACTGGTCCACCAGTTCGACGGCCCGGGCATTGCGCAGGGCATGCACAACTTGGATGCTTCCATCGAGAGCTTCGCGCGCAGCTGCTTGGAGTACGCCCTCGATATACGCCAGGACATCTGGTTCGCCACGAAGGACACCATCTCCAAGAAGTACGACCACCGTTTCAAGGATATCTTCCAGGAGATCTACGACGCCGAGTATGCGCCGCGCTTCGAGGCTGCGGGTATCGAGTACTTCTACACGCTTATCGACGATGCCGTGGCGCGCGTTATGAAGGACGACGGCGGCTTTATCTGGGCCTGCAAGAACTACGACGGCGACGTGATGAGCGACATGGTGTCCTCGGCATTCGGGTCGCTGGCTATGATGACGTCGGTGCTGGTGTCGCCACAGGGCGTCTACGAGTACGAGGCTGCGCATGGCACGGTGCAGCGCCACTACTACAAGCACCTCAAAGGCGAGGAAACGTCCACGAACTCGGTGGCTACGATTTTTGCCTGGTCGGGAGCGCTGCGCAAGCGTGGCGAGCTGGACGGTCTTGCTGACCTGGTGGGCTTCGCCGACAAATTGGAGAAGGCGACGCTCGACACCATCGAGGCGGGGGAGATGACGGGTGACTTGGCGCTTATCACCTCGCTTGAGAATCCTACGAAGCTGAGCACGCGTGATTTTATTCTGGCTATTGCAAAGCGTCTGGCAGCCTAGCTGCAGCGGAGCGTGCTCCTAGTTGACGAAAGCGACCCCGGCGAGTGATTGCCGGGGTCGCTTTGTTCTGACGGGAGACGGTGCTCGTGGACCAACGGGGCGTATTTCTGCAAGTCTTTCGGGGATACGCCCCGTGTTCGCCCCGGTTCTTTATTCGACGACCGCTTTCGTGAACGCGCCGTTATCTGCCGTCGCCTTGATCACGACGGTTTTATCGTCGCTGGAAGCCTCCCATGAGCGTGCGTACTTCAGCGTGATCGTGGCTTCGCCCGAACCTTCGGCGGCGTAGCGGAACGTGTGCACGCCGCCTTTGCCGACTTCGGCTTTCGATCCTTCTTCGGAGACATACTCGTCGCCCTTGGCGACGGCAGACGAGCCTTCGATCTCGCTGGTCCACTCGTAGCCGGTGGATGCATTGCCGGCTACTTTCACCGCTAGGTCTCCCTGAGCGTACGAGAGCGTGCCCCCATCGAATTCGACGGTCGTTTCCTTGCTGGGCGAATCCTGTGCGGGGGCGCTGCATCCTGTCGCAAGTATGAGTATGGCTGCCATGCAGGCTCCGACGATTGCCACTTTCAGATACTTTTTCATGCTTCCTCCTTTTCCGCCGCGTGCTGCGGCGCCGTTCGCATCGTGCGTGGCTTGAAGCTGGAGATGCTCGCGCGACGAGTCCTTCGCTGTTCTTTGCGGACGGCCTGCGAGTACCGAGGCACAGAGGTGCGCGGATCGAGGCTGTCGCGCTTGGTAGGACAAGTATAAGCGCGTTTGCGGGAGGGTGATACGGCAAACGCCGCCCCTTTTGCCAAGGGGAGGGGCTCGGCGAGGGGGCGGCATCGGGAGGGGCACATCGGCTGTTTGCGCTAGCCCTGCTTCAGCGAGTGAATGGGTCCGGAGCCTTGTTCGGCGCTTTGCCAACCTTCGGGTAGCGGCGCGTCGTGGCAGCTGTTGCAGGTGAGCGTCGAGGTGCTGTCTACCGAATGGCAAGTCGTGCAGTCGCCGGCTTCGAGGTGCGCTTTGTGGGGGTTGAAGCCCTTTATGCCCTGATAGTCCTCGTTGGCTGCGTTGATCTCGTCGCGTTTGTGGCAGCTCAGGCAGAGCTTGTTGTTGTATTCCTTGACCTCGTTCAACTGGCCGGTGACATGGACGGCTTTAAGCGAGCCTGCTGGATACGAGTCGCTCGTCGAATCTGCTTTGCCGGCCTCGCCGTTGGTGGGAAGCTGGGGGGCGCAAACACCCCCCACTCCACCCGGGGGTTCAACCCCCAAAAACAACACCCACCGTGCCACCA
>NZ_JAVWUP010000101.1:0-9548 GCF_036667095.1 Gordonibacter sp.
CGCAGGGCGGCGTTATAAGCCCAGTTCTTGCGAACATCTTCATGCACTATGCGTTCGACAGATGGATGGAGAGGGAGCTCCCTTCCTGTCTGCATTGCAGCGTGTGCGACAATGCTCGCAATCGTTTGCTTTCTCAGCGCATGCAGCACCCAGGAGCAGGCCAAGAACGCTGCTCCGAAGATCGGCGTATCGTTCGGTGTCGGCGAGGCGGCCCGGTGGCAAAACGAGCTCGAATACATGGAAGAGCGAGCAGCAGAGCTAGGTGTCGGCATCGAAACACGCCTCAACAAGACCGACGAACCGAAAACCCAGACCGAAGATTGTAAGGAACTCATCGACAGCGGCATCGATGCGCTCATCGTCACGCCTCGCAACGTCGACGACATGGGCGAGGTGATCAGCTACGCCAAAGAGCACCGAGTGAAGGTAGTCAACTACGCGCGCCTCATCACCAACCAGGACTTAGATCTCTTCGTGGGCTATGACAGCGGTCGTATCGGCCAGATCCTCGGCCAATATCTCTCCGAAACCGTCTACACCGGCGACTATCTGCTGCTCCAAGGAGATCCGGGCGATTTCAACGCCGCCTTGCTCTACGAGGGCGCCATGCGCTACATCGAGCCTCTCGACGACATCAACATCATCGCCGATAAAGCCGTAACGAAGTGGTCAGCCGACGAAGCCAAGCAGATCACGCTCGATGCCGTAACAGCCAACGGCAACAAGGTCGATGCCATCCTCGCCCCCAACGACAAAATCGCCGGTGCTTGCCGTGCCGCCCTGGACGAACTGGGCCTTACGGCTCCCGTCGTCATCACCGGCATGGACGCGGAGCTCGATGCCGTACGTCGTATCGCAGCAGGCACGCAGAACGTCACCATGTACATGAACCTCAAAGAACTGGCGAACACCGCCGTGAACGAAGCGGTGAACTTAGCAAAAGACGATCCCGTCAACGTGAACACCAAGTTCGACAACGGAACCGAGGGCGGCGTAGACTCCAACCTCATCACGGGGAAACTCGTCACGAAAGAGAACATCGACACCATCCTCATCGATTCAGGCTATTACACCAAAGAACAGGTGTACGGAGAGAGCCCGGTTTCTTAGCCGAAGCCATCCCTTCGACAAAGAAGGCCCCGCAAGGGGCCCTCTTTGTCGAAGGGATGTTCATCGCCGCAGTCTGCCAGAGCAGAGCACGCCCAGTGGTCCAGTCCTCAAGACCTCGAAGCTACCGGCCCAAGGGAGGCTGCTGCCCAAAGCCAGCTGAACCGCCCGCCAGCTCGAAGGGCATCGGATCGTCCTGTCCGCGCCATGCCGGCACATCAAACTGCTTGGTCCAGTAGCCGAGGGCTCGCGCAACCATCATCATAACGAACAGCGAAACCGCCATCGAGGCAAATCCCGCCACCACGGACAGCAGCACTGCCACGCCGCCAACCGCAAAGACCATTCCCATGATCGCCGCATCAGGACGGCTCGCGTTGATGTTCATGTTGCCACCGGTCGCAAAGAACCCGATAATCAAGCACAAGAACGCTGCCAACAGCACGAGCACCGTCGTCACGACCGCTATCACCGCGAACAGCAAGAGGAACATACCCAGGATCCGCAGTATTCCGCCGAAGTCATGGCGCACCATATTCCATATCTTCCCGATTTGGAATCCTGCTGACAGGCGCCCGTAAATACTCGCGCGCATCGCGCCAACCCAGGAGAAGAACACGGCAAAAAGGCTTGCCGCAAGGGAGAGGACGAAGAACGCCAGCTCAGCTATTCCCGATGCGATGCCTAGGGGGAACGACAGGAATCCAGCATGGTAGGACCAGCCCGACCCCAGATATCCACCCGTTACCATCGACCCTACCACTTCGACTAACCAAGGGATAAGCGAGCAGACGAGCCCTATGACCACGACGAAGAATCCGCGACTGTACAGCTTGCCGTCCTCGTTTCCGAACACATGCGCAGGCAGCGGAGCATGCACGCCCCACGCGAGATCGCGCGCCCATCCATACAGATAGCCCGCCACAACGATCCATCCAAAAATAGGAATGATGCTCACCAAGGTCAGCACCAAGAGCTTCCCAAACCATCCCGGCGAATTCTTTATATCGTGCCAAGCGGCGTTGAAATATCCGGTCTGCATGAGCTTCCTTCCAACCTTGCCAAGCGTGTACGCACGCATTGCTCTCTCACTGATGATGTTCAACTATAGCGCGACCCTTGCTGCCCTTGCGATCCGTTGCCGTCCCGTCAGCATTTCGCAGGAGAAGGTTAAGACTATCCGGCACGGCTCGAACAGGGTACCTCGGCAGTAAGACAGCAAGAGGCCCCCGAACGCCCGAACTCGTTCCAACGCGCACCGTGCATGCTTTCGCATACAAGGGAATCGCAGAGGAGCGAGGTCGAGCACCTGGGGACCTCACAGCATTACACCACTCCAGTGGCCACTAGGCCAGCGAAGCCAATTTACTTAAGGGTAACGGCAGCGCCGGCTTCCTCGAGCTTGGCCTTGATCTCCTCGGCCTTCTCCTTGTTAGCGCCTTCCTGGACCGGCTTCGGAGCACCCTCGACCAGTTCCTTGGCCTCTTTCAGGCCCAGACCGGTGATCTCGCGGACAACCTTGATGACAGCGATCTTGTTGTCGCCGAAGCCCTCGAGCACAACGTCGAAGTCGGTCTTCTCCTCGGCAGCAGCCTCGGCAGCCGGGGCAGCGGCCATGGCCACCGGAGCGGCGGCGGACACGCCAAAGGTCTCCTCGATATCCTTAACCAGCTCAGAAGCCTCGAGCAGGGACATTTCCTTCAGGGCCTCGATAATCTCTTCACGAGTAACAGCCATGTTCGTTTCCTTTCAAAACGGCCGGAGATTCCGACCTCTTCTTTTTCGTAACGTCAAGCGACATACTTCATGCCGCCAACACTGCAACTATGCAGCTGCTTTCTGATCGGCCACGGCTTTCGTGACCTGGGCAAGACCGCTCGACACGCCGTTGAGAGAAACAGCGAGACCGCGCGCAACACCGGAAATAGCGCCGGCAATCTGAGCGAGGAGCTCTTCGCGGGACGGCAGGGAAGCAATAGCCTCCACCTCTGCAGCGCTAACGGCTGCACCTTCCATCAAACCGCCTTTGATCTCAAGGTTCTGGTTCGTCTTAGCAAAGGTCTTGACAGCTTTAGCAGCAGCAGCCACGTCTTCGCCAGCGAACACGAACGCGCTCGGACCTTCCAGCATGTCATCCAGCGTAGGCAGCTCGTTTTCGGCCAGGGCAATGTGCATGAGGGTATTCTTGTACACCTTCAGGCTTGCACCGGCTTCGCGGATCTGCGTGCGCAGCGCCTGGATCTCCTTCACCGTCAGGCCGCAGTAATCCACGACCCATACAGCGGAAACGCCTTCTAGGTCTTCCTTGATCTTGACCAGCGTATCTTGGTTCTTTGCGTTGGGCATGTAGTACACCTCCTTCTTCTCAAGCTCGGGTTCCGCCCCTCGCGGGTGGGATCGTTGCCTGAAAAAAGGAACGACCCCCGCCGTCACCTGACAGCGGGGGTCGTCTAAGCACGAAACTTATACAACCACCTCGGCGGGCCGCATCGCTGCGATTAAACCTTTCGGTACCTGCTGTCTTGGGCAGCGGAACATTCTTTTTGCGTACTGCTCAAGTTAAAGCAGCTTTTACATTCTAATGCCCTTGCACCCCTTGTCAACCCTTACGCAGTATTTCCTTGCGCATTACCCGTCGATTGGGCGTCTTTGGCCGTATTGGCAGCCGTGCCGTCAGCCTTGAGGATCTCCTCGACAGGGTTCGTCGGCTCGGCCTCGAGGTAGGTGAACGCAATGGGGTCGCCTTCCTTGTAGCCAACGATCTCGATCAGGCCGGGCAAGGTGAAATCGTAAATGGCGCTGCCGTCGGCAAGCTTCACGTAGAAGTGCGAGTTGCCCTCGACGACCGCCTGGGCGATATGCGCGATCACGCCCTGCTTCTCAAGCGCGCCCGTGTCCACGCCAGCATCGGCCAGCACGCCGTTGGTAGCCAAGAGCGCCTGATAGGACTTCTGGCATTCGGCCACCGTATTGCCCACCGCCACATTCTGGTAGCGCTGGATGTCCAGCATAGCGAACTGCTTCACCAGGCCGGCATCGTCTTTCAGCGCCATAAAGTACGTAGGCTGGTTCGACACGTTGATAAGCAGCGGGAACGTGGCATGGTAGCGCAGGTTCTGCACTTGACCCTCGGCCGATTGCATGGCTGATGCCTCTGTTGCACCCGGCACCGAGTAGAAATGCGACTCAGCCGTGCGCTGGTTCACCAGCACGAAGCCAACGATAGAATTGTCCGCCGTCGCCGAAGTCACGCCGGTGTACACCCATACGTCATCGTCCTTGGCGATATAGTTGTACCCCAGATTGCCGTCGGTTCCCGGCGTGGTCTGCACAACGTTCTTCTGCCCGAACACCGAGTTCAGCCAGCCGTCTTTGTACTTGCCGCTCCAGTTGTACTGCTCGATGAGCAACTCGGCCGGATACGCGCGGTCGACCCATTGCGGCACATCCCCGATCGCCAGATCCTGCGTCTCGCCCGTCGTCGCATTCACCATGACCACGCGCTCGATGGTCGTACCGCCAAACAGACCGATCGCGCGAGTCTGCACCGGGCATATCCACCACGGCTTGCCTTCTTCGTCGATTTCGAACGACTTCTCATCGAACATGTAGAACGGGTAGCTCAGCTGCACGTGACGATCGATGTTGCGTACAAGCGGCTCGGACTGCGAATAGTGGATAGGATTGTCTTCCAAGCGCACGATCTCGGCATCCTGCGTCGTCATATTCACCAGCGAGTAAGCAGGAATGCCCGCCTCGCGGTTCGTGAACCATTTGAACAGGTCGGCATAACTCAAGGGGCTTACGCGTACCGGCGCACTCTTGTAGTTGATCTGGCTGTAAAGCGGGGAAATCTCGAACTGGCTCACAAAGTCGGGGATCGAGCCCATCTCGCGGTTACCCAAGAGCACAGCCGAGTCGCGGTCGATAACCGGAATCTCCGAATAGTTCGCCTCTTTGATGTCCGCAGCAAAATCGAGCGTGTCAGTCTGCAGTACATTGGCGTATTTCTCGGCGTTGCCCGGGAAGATGGACAACGACAAAATAGCACCCACCACACCAGCCAGGGCCACGGCCACCGGCACATACGATGCCCATTTGAACGCCTTGGACTTGCCCGGATTCGGTTCAACCTTGCCCGTACCCGTTCCGTAGCTGCGCGAGCGGCTCCAGAACACCAAGAACAGCGGCAGCAGGATGAACACCCCTACGAACATCCAGGTATCCGTGCTACGAACATTGATGGGCGGATGGAACCACCAATAGGCCGCCAGCCCGAGGATCACGATGACGATGGCAGCTATGATGAGAGCCTTCTTACCCCATGACGCCATACGCTCAGCGAAGGGCAGCTCCACTTGCACATGCGGCGGACGCGAGCCTCCCCCGTTGCCGCCCGATCCCCCGGCAGGGGCTTCGGCCTCGGCATCGAAGCGGCCGTCCATGTTTACGCCTGATTGTTTGAGCGCTTCCAGCAGCGCGTCGAACCCGGATGTCTGTTTCACGGCATCCCTTCCCGTTATCCTCGATTACTTAAAGTCTCTACTATACACCAAAGCGCCCGACCGCTTATCGCAGCCGAGCGCCAGCGTTGCCCTATCTTTACAATAAGCTTCGCAGCACGTAGGGAAGAATTCCGCCGTTTTCGTAGTAACGGCCCTCCGTGGGCGTATCTACGCGCACCGTTGCCTCAAACGTTGTCGTCGTCCCGTCCGCACGCTCGGCGCGCACCTCCGCTATGCGCGGTTCCGGCAAGCCTCCGCCGAAATCAACCGGTTCAACGGTATAGGTTTCAGAACCATCCAACCCCAAGCTCGCAGCGCTCTCGCCTTCGGCAAACTGCAGCGGTAGGATACCCATGCCGATAAGGTTGGAGCGATGGATACGCTCAAAGCTCTCGGCGAACGCAGCGCGGATGCCCAGCAGCGCCGGCCCCTTAGCCGCCCAGTCGCGCGACGAACCGCTGCCGTACATCTTACCAGCCACCACGACAAGAGGTGCCCCGGCAGCCTCATAGCTCATGGCCACATCGAACAGCGGACGTATGTCCTCTGTCAGGAAGTCGTACGTCCAGCCGCCCTTCTTGCCCGCAGCCAGCAGGTTCTGCAGCTTCACATTCGCAAACGTGCCGCGCATCATCACCTCGTGGTTGCCGCGGCGCGCGCCGTACGTGTTGAAGTCAGACGGCACAACGCCCCGCTCCTCAAGGTAACGGGCTGCCGGCGAATCGGCTGCAATCGACCCAGCTGGCGAGATATGGTCGGTGGTGATGAAGTCGCCCAGACGGGCAAGCGCCCGTGCGCCTTCCACCGGAGCCGGTGCGGACGGCTCGCGCTCCATACCGTCAAAGTAAGGCGCGCGGCGTACATACGTCGATGCCTCGTCCCAGGCAAACGTAGCGCTCTTCTCCGAACCCAGCGCCTGCCAAGCAGCATCGCCGTCGTACAGCCCGCGTGCGCCCTCCTCGTACAAATCGCAATCGACATGCGCCGTCACCAATGCGGACACCTCGTCGTCCGTAGGCCAAATATCGGCCAAGTACACTGGAGTGCCGTCATCGCGCATGCCCAGCGCGTCGTGCTCCAAGTCCACATCTATCGTGCCCGCAAGCGCATAGGCGACGACCAGAGCGGGAGCTGCTAGGTAGTTCTGCGACACATCAGGCGAGATGCGCCCTTCGAAGTTGCGATTGCCCGATAACACGCTGGCAAGCTCGATACTGTCTGCTGCCTCATGCAAAGCGTCCAGGATGGGGCCCGAATTGCCGATGCAGCTCATGCATCCGAACCCGCACGTGTAGAATCCCAAGCGGCGCAAGCCATCCATAAGTCCGGCGCGGTCCAGTAGCAGCTCGGTCGCTTTGCTACCAGGAGCCAACACGCATTTTACCCACGGACGCGGCACCAAACCTGCTGCCGCCGCCTTCTGGGCCACCAGTCCACATGCCAGCATCATGCGTGGATCGGTAGCCGTGGTGCAGCTGGTTACCGCAGCAATTGCAAGAGCGCCATGTCCAAGCTCGCGAACCTCGCCCGCGACATCCACGGAAACCGTCTTGGCTCGATCGAGTCCCCGCTCGTCACATACGCTGCAAAAGCGCTCCTGCACGTCAGACAGAGGGATGCGGTCATGCGGGCGAGACGGACCGGCAAGCGAGCACTCGACGGTGCTTAGATCCAGCTCGATCACCTCTGCATACGTACGCACCGGTGCCGCAGGGTCGTTCCAGAAACCTTGGGCTTTCGCATACGCCTCGACCAACGCCACTTGCTCGTCGCTGCGACCCGTCAGGCGCAGATAGGCAAGCGTTGCATCGTCCACCGGGAACAACGTGCAGGTGCTGCCATACTCGGGTGTCATATTGGCAATGCAGGCGCGTTGCGTGGCGTTCAAGCTGTCAAGCCCGGGGCCAAAGCACTCCACGAAGCATCCGACCACGCCCTTTTCCCGCAGCATCTGCGCGAAAGTCAGCGCTACATCCATCGCAGCTACGCCTTCGGACAGCTCTCCGGTCAACCTGACACCCACTACCTGGGGCACCAACGTCGTAATCGGCTGGCCCAGCGCTGCCGCTTCGGCCTCGATGCCGCCCACGCCCCAACCTAGCACGCCGATACCGTTCGCGGTTGGCGTATGGCTATCCGTGCCCACCAGCGTATCGAAGTAGGCGACCGGAGCCTCGTCGTCAGGCCGTCGCACGCCCGCCGCATCCGAAGTCATCACGACATGCGCGAATTGCTCGATATTCAGCTGATGGCAAATGCCCGCCCCCGGCGGCACGATACGAACGTTCCGGAACGACTCCTGGGCCCATTTTAGGAAGTCGTAGCGCTCCTTGTTACGCGAGAACTCCAAGTCCATGTTCTGTCGAAGAGCCTCCGCACATCCGGCTGCATCGGCGATGACGGAATGGTCGATCACAAGATCGCAAGGTATTTGCGGGTTGATCTTCGCCGGATCGCCCCCCAATTCCGCACAGGCCTCTCGCATGACGGCGAAATCCACGAACACCGGCACACCGGTGAAGTCCTGGAACAGCACGCGCGCCGGACTGAATTCCACTTCGCTGCCCACTTCGCCCGCATTGCCTGCAGCAACAATACGCTCCGCCAGCTTTTCGGCCGCCTGCTCGCTTTCCGCAGTGCGCAGCACGTTCTCCAAAAGCACCGTCAGCGAATAGGGTAGCGTCTCGGAACCAGGTATTGCCGAAACCGGATAGTAGGTATATGCCGCATCGCCAACCTCAAGCGACGCAGCGAAGCGATTGGACTTTTCGGTCATGAACGAACCTTCCCTCGAAACGGAACCTTATCGAACGCGCATCCCCTCAAACAAGCAGCATCGAACCTCCTGCAACAGGCGCGCTCCCTCGCACTCTCTTCGTCGAAAAGCCGTCACCGGCAAACCCTCGCGCGAAAGAGTTGAATGACGCAATAAGCGACGAGCACCAGCCCGTCGCGAAATCGGAAAGACGAAACTACTTCGCCTGGATATTCTCGACGATCTGCCGAGCCCGTCGCCTAAGCGCACCTTTACCGTTCTCGGCATCGAATTTCATGCGCGATTCCAGCTCCTCTTTCACCAGAGGAGTCAATTTTCCTGTCGAGAAATCAGCCACCGCTATAAGCATATCCTGAAATTCGAGATCTCCGTGCCAGCATTGAATTGCTTCGTCGATCAGCGGCCACACCTTCTCAGACCGATTCTCAGTCGTCGCTCCCAATCTGCAAAGGAAACGCATGGCAGCAAGGCGAACCAAGCCACTCTCTTCGTCGAAAAGGGCTGCTTCGGCACCAGGCACTGCCCTATCGCAGGTGCGGGAGTCACGATCGACGAGCATTGTCAGAATATCGAGGCATTCCCAACGCGTCTGAGCCTCGGGGCGGTTAAGCGCATCGACAAAAGCCGACCCATGGACAACAAGCGTTTCGGGAGATTCTTTCGCCACGATAGCGAGAGCCGAAGCGGCATTCTGCCGAGCACGGCGCGATCCCCCCGAGAGCGCGTCAGTTAATTCGATAAGCCTATCTTTGTCGCGTAATGCGGATTCAGCCGCTTTCGCTGCTTCTTGCGCCTTGTCACTCACAGGGCGTTCCTCCATCCTTTCGGGGAGCATATGGATAAACTACTCCTTCTCCATTATACCTCCGGCTGCCAGCGTCCCCCTCCCGACGCGCAGAATCAACACGCTGCCCCGGTAGGCGGGCGTAGATTGCGGGCATAGATGCGTAGAGGACCCTCATTACGAAAGGACCGCGCAAGGACCGCGCACCAGCCGTGCCACCTCCACCGCCTATGCACGCGCCACCGGCGGCGCCACGAGGCACCGTGCGCAGGCCCTCTGAAACGCACACAGACCCCCGGATCCTGTGATCCGGGGGTCTGTGGCATACGAAGAGCACCCTTTGCGAGCGCGACGCCCTATCCTCCCACGGACTTAC
>NZ_JAVWUP010000102.1:0-9446 GCF_036667095.1 Gordonibacter sp.
CCGTCGAAGATGAACTTGTGGCTGTGGTGGGTTCCGCGCTTGTCGATGCGGAGGACGTTTGCCCCCGGGCTACGCCCTCAGATGCTTCTGTGACTGAAGGCTGGTCGGCAGATGCCGGATCAGAAGCGAGATTCGAACCATTCTGACCAGCTGCATCGGCGGCATGTTCGCCACCCGTCTGCTGCTGAGAAGATTGCGGTTCGTTTTCGTCTACTGGAAAGCTCTGCATGCTCTGGTCGTCTTGCTTGCTCATACGTAAACTCCTTGGCTGCAAAGTTCCGAAAAGATTTCTGGAACTCCCTATACAAGATACGACAAGAAATTGGGTAAGTCAATAACTAACTTGTGCACTAAAAAGGATGGGCGACCTATTGAATAGTACCTGTTGAATGATAGTTTTTTACCGTATGTGCCAAGCTAATTATCTTCGTTTGGAGAGCATCTGCACAAGATCTTTTGTGCACCTTTGATACTATTCAGCAAACATATAGAAAACCTTCTTCTGCCAAAAGGCACATCAGAAGAACACCTTGGCGGCATGCTCGTAAAAACCCTCGTGCTGATAGCGCAGCAACGTAGTGGGCACGTCGCCGCGACGCACGTACACGCGACGCACGGCGCGGTCGAACTGCACTAGCTCTCCGTCGGCGAACAGCGTCGCATCGCGCGGGTCCCGGTTGTCAGATAAATCCATCTCCACCACGTCGCTCGATGCGGTGACGATGGCGCGCGAATGCAGCGTATGCGGTGCCAAGGGCACCACAACCAAACCCGAGAATCCGGGCGATACCAACGGTCCGCCCGCGGAGAGCGCATAGGCCGTCGATCCGGTGGCCGTGGCCACCACCAAACCGTCGCCGCGCATATTGGCAACATGGGCACCCGCAATATCCAAACCGAAGTCGATAATGCGACCGTTTGCCCCGCGCGTAACGGCCAGCTCGTTTAGCGCAAAGAACGTGCGAGCCTGGGGGCCGCAGGGGAAACCGGAGGGCGTGCAAGCGACCTCATCATCCACCGTGAACGTTCCTTCCTCCCCTTCGTCACCGAAAGCCGAACTCGCCTGCTCGTCGTCGGCCCACGGGTCGGACTCGCCCTCGCATACCACGTCGATGCGCAGGTTCGTACGCTGCTCGGCCACCACGTCGCCGGACAGGGCGGCCGCCATGATGGACACCACGCCCTCTTCGCTGGAGTTCGCAAGGAATCCCAGTCGTCCGAAATTGATGCCCAAGATAGGCACGCCCGAGGTTCCGATCTGGCGGGCGGTACGCAGGATGGTGCCGTCTCCGCCTAGCACCACAGCCATCTGCACATCGGCCGCCAGCGCGTCGTTGAGTGCGTCGTGGTCGCAGCGCCACGACAAATCGGACGAGTCCACCAGCGTGAAACCTGCACCCTGGGTAGCCAGGTACGTGGCCAGCAGCAACGATGCGTCTACGGCCGGCGAGTTGGAATTATTGCGTACGATGACGATGTGCATGAGGGTCTTCTTTCCCGGTTTGCTATGATGGGGCCATTATATCCGATGCGCCAGAAAGCGTCTGTCCATGTCCGACAAGCTCGCACGAGCTCAACATACGCGCATTCCCGACCCTGCGCTGCCGACGTCCCAGCCGACCCCGCCCGCCGAGACACCCTCGCGCACGGCCCCGTCGCATGCACGTCCGGCCGACCCGGGCTCCACCTCGGAGATCCGTGTGGGAGGTCGGCATGCCGGGCTGGACCGCACCGCTATCGCCGCCGCCGTGGCAAAGCGGGTCATGCCCAAACCCGAGCCACGCATCGACCCCGCAAGCGCCAAAGGGCTCCTGCGCACCGCCGCGCCGGGCGAGACGTCCGAGATACACATCGGCGGGAGCCACGCGGGACGTGACCGCACCGTACTGCGTGACCCCTTCGAGCCCCAGACGCCCGACCCGCGCGAACGCTCGGCGCACGCGGACGGCGACGCATACCGCACACGCGCCGAGCGGGCCGCCTTCCCTGGCTCGACCTCGGAGCTTCCCATCATCAGCAAGCATGCCGGCTCAGACCGCACCGCCCTGCAGGCGGCTCCGACCGTGCTTCCCGTGCAAGAGGCCGATTCCGAGCTAGGGCCCGAGGACGCCACGGCTGCCGTAGGGTCGTCGGCAGCGCTTATCAGCATCTGCGTGATGATCTCGCGCATCACCGGCTTCGCGCGCACGTGGGTCATGGCGTTTGCGCTGGGATCGACGCTCCTGTCCAGCTCGTACCAAGTGGCGAACAACCTGCCCAACCAACTCTACGAGCTGGTGGTGGGCGGTATGCTGGTCACGGCGTTTCTGCCCGTGTATATGTCGATCAAGAAGAGGCTAGGGCAGAAGGCGGGCAACGAATACGCCTCGAACCTGCTCACCATCGTGGTGCTGTTCTTGGGGCTGGTATCCGCCCTGTGCATCGCCTTCCCTTCGGTGGCCATCTACACGCAGAGCTTCTACTCCGACCAAAACGAGATGGCGCAATCGGTGTTCTTCTTCCAGTTCTTCGCCATCCAGATCGTGCTGTACGGCGCAACCGCCATCGTGTCGGGGCTTCTGAACGCGAACCGCGACTACTTATGGTCGTCCATCGCGCCGGTGGCGAACAACGTCATCGTCATCGTCACGTTCGTACTGTACGCGGTGGTGGCGCCACACGACCAGCAGC
This sequence comes from Gordonibacter sp., assembly GCF_036667095.1. NCBI lineage: Bacteria > Bacillati > Actinomycetota > Coriobacteriia > Eggerthellales > Eggerthellaceae > Gordonibacter > Gordonibacter sp. Next base: position 2,671 of record NZ_JAVWUP010000102.1, read on the forward strand.
TGGCGCTCTACCTCATCGCCTTCGGCAACCCGCTCGGCGTGTTCGTGCAGCTAGCCATCCAACTGCCCGCACTGAAGAAGAACGGTATTCGCGTACGCCCGCGCATCAACTTCCGCGACCCGGCGCTACGCGAGACGCTGGGCATTGGCGTGCCGGCCGTGTTCGTCATGCTGTGCTCGCTTGTGGTGGTATCGGTGCAGAACGCAGCATCGTACGGCTTCGCCGACAACGGGCCGTCCGTCCTGCTGTACGCACGCCAGTGGTTCACGCTCCCCTATGCGTTTCTGGCGGTGCCCATCACTACCGCCATGTTCACCGAGCTGGCCGACATGCAGGCCGAAGGCAACATCGAGGGCGTGAAGCGCGGCATCATCGGCGGCACCAACCAGATACTGTTCTTCATGATCCCGTTCGCGTTGTACCTGATGGTGTTCGCTCTGCCGTTGGTGTCGCTGTACCATGCGGGCGCGTTCACCATGGACAACGTCTCATCCATCGCCACATACATGTCGGTGCTGGCGTTCGCGTTGCCCGTGTACGGCGTGAACACGTATTTGCAGAAGATATTCTCGAGTCTGCGGAAGATGGGTGTGTTCGCGGCGTTCAATTTCATGGCAGGCGCGGTACAGATCAGCCTGACCATGTACGGCGCAGCAAACGTCGATCGCTTCCCCATCGAGATCATCGCCGTAGCCGAGGTGCTGTTCTACGTGGTAGCCGACCTGTGCCTGTTCATCTACCTGCGGCGGCATCTGGGAGCGTTCGGCTTGCGCTCGGTAGTGAAGGCCGTTTTCAGCGGCGTGGTGTTCGGTGGCCTGGGCGCGGCGGCGGGTGGCGGCGTGCTGTACGCTCTGACCACCTTCGTGGCACCACTGTCAGGCTCGATTCCGCAGGCGCTCGCCTATGTGATGGCCGGCGGCATCGTGGCGCTGGCCATCACTTTCGGGTTGTCTATCAAGCTGCGCGTGCCGGAGGCGGCGTTCGTCGGCAACATCTTCGCCAAGGTAGGACGCAGGCTGGGACGCGGACGCAGCTAGCCGGACCCACGAAGCCCTTGCCAAACAGAGCGCCTACTTGCTATTTGGCACGCTGTTTCCTACGCAAGCACGCCCCTGCCATCGCAAGCGTCCCACATGCCAGAAGAACACCCAGCGAAGCGGCTCCCGTAGCAGACGAAGAAGCGTCGCCTGTGGAAGCCAGCGGTCCCTTAGCGCCGGACTGCCCACCCGTTGGTGTGGTGGTCTCGGGCACCACCGGAGCGACGGGCTTCTTTCCCAGCGAGAGAAGGTAGGTGATGGTCGAGCCTTCTTCCTTCTCCATACCGGCAGGCACGTCCTGGCCCATGACCCTGCCCGCCTCGACGGTATCGGAATAGGCAGCCTCTCCCGCCTTACCCTGGAAGCCGACTTTTCCCAGAGCTGCCAAAGCCTCGGCTTCGGTCAGGTTGCCCAAATCGGGAACAATCGCAGTGGTCGGAGGAAGTGGATCGGCGTACGCTTTCAGGGCGAAGTTGTCATAGTCGAAAATATTTGAACCTGGACCCTGTTGCGCCGCGGCAGCTTTGATCTCCGCGATACCGTCCGCCCAGTCATCCCATGTCCCGCTCTGGGTGTTGAAGGAATAACTCTCTCCTTTGTTTACGACGCCTACCGCATACTTGTTGTACCCGATGCCTTGAGCCCGAAGGTGTTCCATGCCTGCCTTGTTCACGCTTCTGTCCACCAGCATGTCATAACCCGCAGCGGTCTTCTCCGTAACCACCACCGCGTAATGCTGGCCAGCCTTAACGGGGTAACCCTCGCCCAGCGAGAGGCGATGGTATCCGCCGTACGGATACGTTTCGACCTTTTCGGCCAAAAGCTTCCCGTCGGCAGGGTTCGCGTAATTGTCGTTGAGCAGGTAAAGCTGGTAGGTCACTTCGGTATCGGGAGATGCCGTTTCGCAAGAAAGCGAGCGAATATTCTGATTCTCCTGCGCCTCAAATACGTTCGCCATCGACAGGGGGGCCTCGTTGGTGATCGAGAACACGCCCGAAGACGGCATGAAGTCGTACTGGTCGATGAGATAGTACTCCGCACCTTGACCGGCGTTGGCAGTATCGAACTCGAAGGTTTCAGGAGCGCTGATGCTCATATCGTAATACGAAAGATAGAAATACCCCGCACCGTCCACACCCCAGCCCGACGGATTGCAATTCGGAGAATCGGCACCCTTCGAACCCCAGCTGTTCTTGACGATCCAGGCACCGTTCTCGGAAGGTTTATGCTCCGCAAGGAAGTTATCCTTCGAGTAAGTATCATCCCATCCGACAATGGTGACCCCGTGGGTTATTCCTGCATTCTTGTCGTACGTATAATGAGCCCAGGTATCGGTATTGATGTACTTGGGGGGAGTGGTTTGTCCAGGCCGAGAAGAGTCGGCGCAAAAGGCGATCTCGACAGCGCGTCCCGCGTTCAACTCCTGCTTGATGGCGTTGGTTCCCGTTTCGTTGTATAAGTATTCTCCAGCGCCGTTGCGCCCTGCGGGCGTAGGCAAGATGGAACTTTCCTCAAGTTCGAACACCTGGCCGAAACGCAGGCTTTCGTCTACCGACCAGTCTCCCTCCTCGGAGTAGTGCCAGTAGCCGTTGGACAAATTCGCCTTGGAGCCCTCTTTGTTCCGATACGGCACATCCGCCTCGCTCATCACGCCAATACCGGACGAGAACACGGAGGTTGCCGTGAAGGGCATGCCGCCCTCGTTGAGGACAGTCTTGGGATCGGAAGTGAAATTCCCTGCTGCATCCACGGGATGATTACCTTCGCCCGACTGGGAGCCCGAGCCTTCGGGAAGCGGCATGTAGCTAAACCAGGCCGTGTGTAGCTCCGAAAGATCAAGCGCGCCGTCGGCAACATTCAGGCCCAGATCGCTCATGATGCTGGCTTCCGCGGCCGCAATGGCTCCGAAGCTCCAGCAGGTGCCCCAGGGGTTCTGGAACTTTACCGGGGTAATCACGCCCTCGCCCACCAGGCTGTACGTGTCATCGAAAACGGCCCCGTTGCGCGCAAGCGCGCCCGGTTCGCCGTCGTAGGCATCGGTGCCTTCAAGCTCGTCCATGTTACCCGTCGCCTGAAAGCGCGCAATCGCGTCGTCCGCTTTTTCCACGAACCCGTCGACGACGGCATTGCCGCCTGTCGAAGGACTCCCCCACGCCACAACAGGGCACAGACCCACTGCCAGCACCCCTGAAAGTACGAGCGCAGCAAGCCGCTTGCCAACCATACTCAAATCCATAACCGCCCCTTCTCGAGCTCCTTCGCACCGCCCCTTCAGCGCAGCCGTTGCGTTTTGCCTTTGTTTTCCCAACTCTGTGCAAGCATACGAGAACGAGATACCGAGAAACAAGGCGTACGTCGCTTATAGGTGATCAACGGGAACAAGCGTTGACAAGCAGGAAAATTTCTTTGCCGCACCCCCGCTCGCTCGCCACCGCCCCTATAATGAAAGTCGGAGAAAGGAACCTTATGAGCGAAACCCCCCTTGCCACCGAGCATGACATCATCTTGAAAAGCCGCGAGGTCATTCATCGCTTCTACCGCCGAGACATCAAGCCCATTGCGGAGATGATTGATGAGCGGTTCGTATGGATAGGTGCTTACGAGTTCCAGTATCTTGTGGGGCGAAATGCCTTTCTTGAGTCGATCAAAAGCGAAAGCGCGGAGGACCCTGTCTCCCTTTCGCAGGAAGAGTATCGTCTTTTGGCCCACAAGCAGAACCTCTGGGTCGTGTACGGACGATTCACCGCCACCATCCAACAGGAAGACGGCTCCTTCTTGATGGCGAAAATACGCAATACGTTCGTATGGCAGCAGCAGGAAAACCGGCTTATGCTCCTGCATATTCACGGCTCACACGCACGTGACGTGCCCTTAGAGTACGACGGAGTACCGCCGTCTTCATTCTCCGAAGACAAAGCATGGTTCGATAGCCTTCGCGAGGTGGACCGCAGCGTCGGACCCACGCGGCGGCTGAGCTTCCGCACCATCGAGGGCGACTATCGCTTCCTTCTCCCTTCGGAAATACGCTACGTGAAAGCGCACGAAAAGCTCTGCACCGTGCATACCCAAGACGAATCGTTCCAAACGCGCTGCTCGCTCAAGGAGCTCCAAGGGGAAAGCCCTTTGTTCTTGCTCATACACCGCAGCCATCTGGTGAACGCACGCGAGATTGCCTCGGTGCGGCGCTACACCGCACGGCTCGCCGACGGCACGCTGCTTCCCGTAAGCAAGGAACACTACCTGGACATACGCGACCACCTGCAAGCACAACGCCACTGATGACGTTGGCGGAGGTCTTGTCCCCCACTTGCGGGAGAGTAGGTCAGACTAGATAGAATTCTTTGAGAAGTCTTACCAGAAGCGGGTGAAGCGACCAGAGAACCGTCAAAGGCATCTCCCGGTGACCCCTTGCGAAGCACTCTAACAAGCCCCAGAACAGTACCACCCCGACAGTGAAAACGCCTCGGGTTATTTCGTCCAAGGCGTTTTCTGTATTCCGTAAAGGTCAATAGCCCCCTACGCCACCTGCGTCTTAGGCGCCAGCTTCTTCGACGACTCGCCGAAGAACACCTCGTACCAGCACAGGAAGCAGTAGATGTTCCAAATGCGCATCATCTTAAGCTTGCTGCGACCCTCCACCGTGGAGAAGTCGGCGGATTTGTGATCGTCGAGCATCTGCACCAGATAATCGACGTTGAAGAACTCGTGCGCGGCCTCGCCCGTGAACGCCACCTTGATGCGGTCGTAGTACTCGTCGGTCTGCAGCCACACGGTCAGCGGCGTGATGAAGGGCTGCTTGGGCATGTTGGCCACTTTCTTCTGGAAGCCCAGCTTGCTCGCGGCCACGCGCAGGGCGTACTTGGCGTGTTCATCGGTCACGCGGCAGGCCGTGGGCAGCTGCAGCGCCACGTCGAGCACCTTCTTGTCCAAGAACGGCACGCGCAGCTCGAGTGATTGGGACATGGACATCTTGTCGGCCTTCAGGCAGATGTCAAAGGGCATATAGCTGACCATGTCCACGTACTGCGTGGCCGTGATGATATCGAGGTTCTGGTCGGCCACCGCGTCGAAGTGCGGCTTGCACCATTCCCACGGCTTGCAAGGACCCTCGTAGTTGCGCAACACGTTCGGGATCTCGTCCCACATGTAGTTCATGGACGCGCGCTGGTAGCTCTTCTCCGGCCCGCCCGAACCGCGCATAGCGAAACGCCGGCCATGGAACGGCGGCAGCTTCTCGGCCACGGCACCCGCAGCGGCACGCAGGGGACGCGGCACCTTGAAGTACTTCTCGAACTCGTACTGGTCGTGGTAGATCCAGTAGCCGCCGAACAGCTCGTCGGCACCCTCGCCCGACTGCACCACCTTCACCTGCTCGCGCGCCAACTTGCTCACGAAGAACAGGGGGATGGCGCTCGGCGCGCCCAAAGGCTCGTCCATGTGGTACTGCTCGGTGGGCACGATGTCGAGGAACTCACGTGCGCTCACCTTGGTTTGGAAGTTCGGCAGGTTGGCCCACTCGGCGAACGCAGTGGCGTCATCCAGCTCGTTTAGCTTGATCTCGAAGTCCGACTGGGCGGCGATCTGCGCCATTTTGTCCTCGCAGCCGATGTCATAGCCCACCGAGAACGTCTTGATGTCGGGAGCATGCTGGCCCATGCAGTACGCAGCCAACGATGAGTCGATGCCACCGGACAAGAAGCTGCCTATCTCCACGTCGGCGATCTCATGCGCCGCCACCGACTCGTCGAACGCCTCGGTGATGACTTCGGCCCACTCGTCAAGGTTCTTCGAATCGTCAATCTTATAGGTGATCTTGTAGTAGCACTCCGTGCGCATCTGGCCGCCCTCGAACACCATGAAGTGGCCGGGCAGCAGCTTGTGCACATCCTTGAACATCGTCTCGGAGTTGTTCATGTACTCGAAGCACAAATACTGCGGAAGCTGCTCGCGGTTGAGCTCTTTCTTGAACAAGGGATGCGCCAGAAACGCCTTGATCTCGCTGCCGTAGATAAGGCGCTCGCCGGCCTGCTGGTAGTAGAACGGCTTCACGCCGAACAGGTCGCGCGCGCACACCAGGCGCTGGTTCGGCGCGTCCCAGATGGCAATGGCGAACATGCCACGCAGGCGCTCGAACACGTCAGTCCCCCACGCCTCGAAGCCGTGCACGATGGTCTCGGTGTCGCCGTTGGTGACGAACTCGTAGCCCAACGCTTCCAGCTCGGCGCGCAGCTCTTGGAAGTTGTATATCTCGCCGTTAAACGTGACCGTCACGCTGCCGTCGGCGTTTTGCATGGGTTGGTGGCTGCCCTCAAGGTCGATGATGGACAGACGGCGAAAGCCCATGGCGATGCCGTCGTCCACGAAGAAACCCTCGTCGTCGGGCCCTCGGTGGGCAATGCGATCGGCCATGTCCTTGACGATGGCCGCGTTGGTGTTCTGGTCGTAGTCGACCGCGGTGAATCCCACGAATCCGCACATAGAGAAATGCTCCTGTTCCACTGGCCGCATAGAACCCGCCAAGTTCGGCGCAACACCTGCAACCACCTCGAAAGTATCTAGAGCATGATACGACACGCACCCTCGAAAACCGTAGATTCACAAGGGAAAATCGCATTTGAAAAGCCATACCACGAACCAAGACGCGCAAGCAGAACGACCGCCCGGATGCTTACTCCACCATCTCTCGGATGTTTGCTTCACCATCTCCCGGATGTTTGCTTCACCATCTCCCGGATGTTT
>NZ_JAVWUP010000103.1:0-9386 GCF_036667095.1 Gordonibacter sp.
TGTCTAAGTTTGGTTAAGAGCTGTCAACTCAGTCGGCGAGCACTCTAATACAGCAAAAACCCGAGACAGCGTGAAAAGTCTGACGGCGCGCAGGGCCCCTGTTTCCAGCTTCAGTCCGCCTCGGGAAAACCTTTCAAAATTTACTCTTGCAATGGCAGGAATGCTTTGCGATAATATGCAAGCTGTTTTCTGCAAAGGAAAACGCGCATGTCCCCATAGTCTAGAGGTCAGGACGCGGCCCTTTCAAGGCTGAGACACGGGTTCGATTCCCGTTGGGGGCACCAAACTTGCAGACTCGTTCCGATGGAGCGGGTCTTTTTATTTCCCTCAGGTTGTGGAATCGGGCAACTTGGGGGGCAGCAGGTTCGGCAGCTGGGACACCACGACCCCGGCGAGAATGACTACGATGCCGATTGTCTGCAGGACGTCGATGGGCTCGCCGAGGATCAACACCGAGACAAGGATGCCGCAGGGTAGCTCGGAAGAGGCCATGATAGTGGACAGACCCGTGGGCAGATGCGGTGTGCCGATGCCGAATAATATAACCGGGATTAGTAGGCCAAATGCGCCGAGAACCAGCCCGTACTTCCAAATGCCTGCTTGCAAGGCCCCGCTGGCGAAATACGTCGGGCACGCGATGAACCCCAAGATGCAGGCGCCCAGGCATACGAACAGGCCGCGTTGGATGGGCGGCAGGTCCACGCCGATGCGGCCTGACAGGAACATGAAGAGCGCGGTGCTGACGGCCGAGAGCAGGCCGCAAACCACGCCGAGCGGATCGACCTGGTCGAGCGCCTCCGAGAACAGGCCGCTTGCCAGCAAGGTGCCGCCCAAGATGATGGCGGCTGCAGCCAATTCGGCGGGTTGTGGCCGCCGTCTGGTTACGATGATCTGGATGACCACGCCTATCCAGGTGAACTGGAACAGCAGCGTGATGGCGACGGCGACGGGAAGTTTCGTCAGGGCGAAGTTGTACAGCACGCAGGTGGTGCACGTGGTCAGGCCCAAGGCCAGAAGGCTGGCGATGCGTTTTGGCGACAGCCGTACGGGGCGCTTGCCGCGTAGTATCAGCACCAAGAGGGCTGCCGCAAATAGCAGCGTGCCGAACAGGGGCTGGCTGGCTGCTATTTGCGTCCAGGAAAAGCCGTCGTTCAACGCGAACTTCACGGTAGTGGCCATGATGCCGTAGCTGGCACCGCCCGCGAATACGAGGGCCGAATATTTCAAGGTGTTCTTTTGCATGGCCGCCATTCTAGCGCATCCGGCGCGATGCGCGCGGGTACAATAGCCCTATGTCCTATAGAATCGAAATTGCAGACAACGCGACTTCCGCCCTGGAAGAAGCTTCCGACGTGGTCGCCGAGCACCTGCGTGCTGGCGAGATGCCGGTTATCCTGGTGCCGACGCCTGCTGCGGTCGCGCGCGTCCGCTGTGCGCTTGCGCAGGGTCCCCTTGCGCTCGGTGTGCGGGTGGAGACGCTGCCGTCGTGGGTCGAGGACCGTCATGAGGTGTTCGGCGATGGCAGGCGTATCGTGGCGCCGGTCGAGCGCACGCTGCTGATACGCCGCCTGCTGTCAGACGGGTCCGACGTGATGGATGCCGGAGAGGCGGTGAGCGGGCTTGCGGCTACGCCGGGCACCGTCGATTTGGTGGCGGGGCTTGCGCGCGACGCGCTGCCCCTTCTCATCGGCAACGAGGTGCGGGCAGATGAGGCGGCGTTGAGCGAAGGCGAGCGGGCGGCTGTCGCGACGCTGGTGCGCTACGCGGATGCGCTTCGCCGACGAGGGCAATGCGAGTTGTCGGAAGCCGCCTGCCGCTTGCCCGTCGTGCTCGACGCGCCGCCTCCTTTGGTGCTGCTGGGCTTCGATAACCTGGGATGTGCTTTCGGGCGCATGCTGGACGCACTGGCAAAACGCGTGGACGTGGTGCGCGTTGACGATGGTTGCCGCGCGGCGGATCGCGGTGCCCGCGCGCCCGAGCTGCAAGGGCTGCTCGACCGGCTTTTCTCGCCCGCAGCCGGGGACGCTCTCACGCCGACGGGGGCGGTGCGGTTCCTGCTGCCCGCCGGTCGCTACGCCGCAGCCTCCCTGGTGGCGCGCACGGCGGTCGACGCAGTGCTGTACGAGCGCGAGCGGGCGGCATCGGACGGCAGGGCGACGCTTCCTGTATGCGTGGTGGCGCGGGACCCTGCGGCGGCGTTCTCGGACGTGGCGGACTACGTGGCCGGCCGCGGCGTCTCGGCAGCCGTCTCCTTCCGCACGACGTTTGCCGAGACCGATTTCGGGCGTGCGTTCCTGGCGCTTGCGGGCTTTGCCCTCGGCGGCGAGTACCGCGTGTCGCAGGCTTCCGATTTTGTGCTCAGCTCGTTTTCGGGTGTTGCGCAGCGAGCCGCCTATGCACTCGACGCCGCATGGCGGGGCAACCGCATGGTCGATCGGGCGCGTATTGCGACCGACTTGGCCGAGGCAAGCGATGCGGCGCGCGAGGCGCTGGCCGCGTTCGCGCAGGGTGATGCCGACGGGGCGCTGGCGGCGCTTGAGGCGCGTTTGCGTCGCAGGGGCGACCTGGATGCGGCGTACCGGGCCGAGCAGCTGGCGGCCGCCGGCGCGGCTCGCCGTTTCGTGCAGGCCTGCGACGAGGTGGGCATGTCGTTTACGCGTGCGCTGCCGCTTTTGGAGCAGGTATCGGTCGCGCAAGGCGCACGCGTGGACGGCGCGCCGCTCTCGCCTGCTGTGCGGGGGTGCGGGACGGTGAGGGAAGACTCCCATCCTGACGTGCTGTTCCTGTCTCTTGCCGATGCTGCCGAGCGTCCAAGCTGCTCGTGCTCGACGTTGGTGCTGTGCGATCTGTCGGCTGCTGCTTACCCAGTGCGCCCAGCCGAGGATGGCGGCACGCTGCTGCTGGAGAAGCTGGAGCTAGGGTGTGCGATCGACGCGCTTACGGCGACGCGGCGACGGTTCTTCCGCGCTCTTGCGACGGCGCGCGATGCGGTAGTGTGCGAGCGGCCTTTGAACACGGTCGATGCCGATGAGGCCTATCCGTCCGTCATGTACGAGGAGTTGCTGGACTGCTACCGCAACGATCCGACGCAAAGCGGCGACCTGGACCGTGCGACGGGGCTTACCGCGGCGCTGGCTTCCTTTGCGAGCACGGCGGGCGAGGACGACCTGCATGGCAACCTGGCCTTGGGCGACGACGTGCAGGACGCGGAGGTATGGGATATTCCTGCGAGCGGGCACCTGACCGCTGCCGGTCGCGCGCGCGTCGTGCTGCCGCGCCCTGCGCACGCTGGCGGTGCTGCGCCGCTGCTGCTGTCGCCGTCCGCTCTCGAGAGCTATCTGGAGTGCCCGTGCAAGTGGTTCTCGCTGCGCCGTTTGCGCCTGTCCGAACCCGATGCGGGTTTCGGTCCGATGGAGATGGGTACCTTCTCGCACGGTGTGCTGAAGAGTTTTTACGAGCATTTCATCGAGCAGGGGCATGCGAAGGTCACCGAGCAGAACCTCGGGCAGGCCCGGGTGCTGCTTCACGAGGTGTTCGACCGTCATCTGGCCTTCCAGCCCGAATTGCCGCCGCGCCGCAATCCGCTGGTGCCGTTGGGGGCCTTTGAGCAGACGGAAGTACGCGACTTGGAGCGCAAGCTTGCAGGCTACCTCGATCGCGAGGCCAAGCTGTTGTCCGGTTTCGCACCGACGTACTTCGAGTACGATTTCGGGTCTGCCGAGCTGTTCGAATATGCCGGGTGCGCCTTGCGCGGCAGCATCGACCGCATCGATGTGAACGAGGATGGACAGGCGGTCGTCATCGACTACAAAGGGTCGTTGACCGGCGATTACGCGTTGGCTTCGGCTTCTCCTGCGGCGCAGGCGGGCGACACCGTGCTGCCCCATAAGGTGCAGGCGCTTATCTACGCGCAAGCGGTTCGTCGTGTGCTGGGGCTGGATGTTGTGGGAGCGCTGTACGTATCCTATGGGCGCGATGGGCGCATCGCCGGTGCGATCGATCGCACGGTGCTCGGACAGGAGGCTCTGCTGGGCGTCGACATGGACGCGTGCGGCGTGCCGGGGCCGGCGGCCGACGCGCTGGGGGCCGTGTCGTTTGCCGAGGCGGTCGATCGGGTCGAGGAGGGCATTGCAAAGGCGGTCGCTTCTCTGGGCGAAGGCCTTGTAGCGCCCGATCCGCGTGGCGGCGACCCGTGCGGCTACTGTCCAGTACTGGCCTGCGAAAGAAGGCGGTAGCAAGCCTATGAACCTCGACTCCTGTACACCGGGGCAGCGCGCGAGCATCGAGTGCGTAGATGGCCCGCTGCTCGTGTCTGCCGGCGCCGGCTCGGGCAAGACGTTCACGCTCACCCAGCGTATTGCCTATGCGCTGCTGCCCGAGAGCGGGCCCGCTGCTGCCGGCATCGACGAAGTGCTGGCCATCACGTTCACCGAAAAGGCGGCCGCCGAGATCAAGGCGCGCGTCAAGCGCACGCTGCGCGCCGAGGGCTTGGGAGACGAGGCCTTGCGGGTGGACGGCGCCTGGATATCCACCATCCACGGAATGTGCGCGCGCATCCTGCGCGCTCATGCACTGGAACTGGGGATAGACCCGGCTTTCGGCATTGTGGGCGATGCGGAGCGCGCTGATATGGTGGCGGATGCCATCGACGAGGCGTTGGGGCAGGACAACCATATCGTCGGGCGCGGTTCGTACGCGGCCTTGTTCGACGAGTTCCCGGCGCGCTCGGCACTGCCGACCGCCCCGTCGGTCGCCTCGATGCTGGCGTGCTTGCTGGACCGCGCGGTCGGACTGCGCGGCGGCTTGGATGCTCTCGACTTCGGGCCGCCTCCGGCACCGCCCTCCTCGCTCGCTCGCGCGATGCTGCTGGCCTATGAGGAAGTGCGGCCAGCCTTGGAGCAGGGCGGGAAAAGCGCTGCGGCCGAGAAGGCCCGCGTGCAGGCGTGCGATGCCGTCCAAGCGCTGGGCGATTACCTTGCACGGCAAAATCCGCCTGCGGCAACGGAAGCGGCGACGGAAGCGGGGGCGGAGCCGGGGGCGGCGACGGAAGCGACGGCCGGCGCATCGGCACCGTCGGCCCTGCGCGACCTTGCCGCCGTGGTCGAGCGCTGCGCGTATTTGCCCAAGAAGTTCGGCACTGCTGAGGTGAAGGCACAGGTCGCCGCCTATCAGGACGTACATGCCCATGTCTGCCGCGAGATCGCACTGGGTCTGGCATGGCCGCGTGCGGCCGAGCTGCTGGCATTGGCGCGCGAGGTGTCCGTGCGCTACGAGGCGAAGAAGCGCGCCGCATGCAAGCTGGACAACGACGACCTGCTGGTCAAGACGCTTGCGGCCCTCGAGGAACACCCGCAGGTAGCGCATCGCTACGCGGACCGCTTCAAACTGGTCATGGTCGATGAGTTCCAGGATACGAGCCAGCTGCAGATAGACCTGATCGGGTACGTGGCGGGGGAGAGGTCGGCGCGCCTGTGCACCGTGGGCGACGCGCAGCAGTCCATCTACCGTTTCCGCGGTGCCGATGTGAATGTCTACGAGGCCCATAAGACGGCTATGCGCGCGCAGGGAACCGATGCGCTGTACGTCGAGCTGACCAAGAACTTTCGCAGCCATGCCGACGTACTGTCGTTCGTCGACCGCGTGTTCGAGCAACCCTCCGTGTTCGGCGAGGGCTTCATGTCGCTGGCTCCGCATGTTGGCCGTGCCTCAACCTATCGCGGGGCGGGCCCGCGCATCGATCTCGTGTGCGCCCTGAGCCCCTCGGGGCGCAATACCGGCGTGGGGACAGACGACGCGAAGCGTGCCTGCGCCCGTGCCATCGCCGAGCGTTTCGCCGCCTTGCGCACACAAGGCCATGCGCCTCGTGACATGGTGGTGCTGCTGGGGAAGATGTCGCGTGCTGAGGTGTACGCCCAGGCGCTGCGCGACGAAGGGTTCGAGTGCGCTGTGACGGGCGGGTCGCTGTTCGCGTCGGCATCCGAGGTGCGCTTGGTGGCCCGGCTGGTGGAAGTGCTGGCGAACCCGGCCAACACCGCTGCCCTCTTTGAGGTGCTGACGAGCGATCTGGTGCACCTCTCGGCGGATGACCTGCTGGAGCTTGCTACCGAAGAAGATGCCGAGACCGGAGAGATGCGCCGTCGCGACCTGGACCGTGGCTTCGCGCGCCTGGCCGAGCGCACGGCGGAGCTGCCAAAGCGCCTTGCGCATGCGGTGGATCTGCTCGCACGTGCCCAGCGTGAGGTGCGCACGCGCCCGCTTTCCCGGGTGGTGCAGGATACGGTCGTGCGCTCGGGCTGGATGGCCCGCTTGCAGGGCCAGGGAGCAGCGGGACTTGCGGTGGCCGCCAACGTGCTGAAAGCCGTGCGCATGCTCGAACAGCTGGAAAGCGAGCGGCATCTGGGGCTGGCCAGCGCCGCACGTGCGTTCTCAGGCGAGTTGGCCACCGGGTTGAAGGAGGCGCCAGGTGCGCTCTCGGGCGCGGGAGGCGATGTGGTGAAGATCATGACGATCCATGCCTCGAAGGGCCTCGAGTTCCCTATCGTCGCCTTGGCGGACTTTGCCGGGGCGGCCATGGCGCCGGGCAAGCTGGTCGTGGAGACGGCCGCCAACGTCGCCCGGGCATCGCTGGCGGCCGGCGGCTCGCTGGAAGCCTACCCTGGCATTGCTAGGCGTGCGACCGGTGCGCCGGGCAGCGAGGAGGATGCCGACGCGGCTGCCGCCCGCCGCTTGCTGGAAGGCGACGGTCCTGCCTGCGACGGACGTGGGGCGGCGCTTTGCAGCCAGGATGCCTACCGTAGGGCACTGCGCGAGCGCGCTGCTGCCGAGGAGTTGGCCGAGGCGCGCCGCAAGCTGTACGTGGGTCTGACGCGAGCGAGCGAGGCGCTAATCGTCGCCTTCGACGTCAAGGCTCCCTCGGCAGGAAAGGCACCCTCATACCCGCAGTTGGCAGACGATATACGCAGCGCGCTCTGCGGCTCCTCCGATTTCCCCGAGGGAGTTGCCCTTTTGGATTTCGGTGGCAGTGAACCTGCGCGCTTCGAGCGCATTCTAGTCCAAGGGGCGGTTGTCCCCTGTGACGAGGAAACGGCGGTGGCACTCCTCGACGCATCCGAGCCGGTTCGCTTCGCCGTGCCCCGGATGGCGGGTAGCGATCAGCTGCCGCGGCACCCTTGGAGTTCTTTGCGCGAGGAGGTGTTCTCGTATACCTCGATCGCACCCTCCCTGACCGGCGAAGAGCAGCTGTCGCATTCCGATGCGCTGCCGGGTGATGCCTTCGACGTCGTGTCTGCTTTCGAGGGCGACCTGCCGCTTGTGTGGCCCGAGGAGGATGAGGCCGCTGTCCACCCGCCCGCCGATGCGGACAAGGCCACGGGTTTGGGCAGTGCGTTTCACCGCGCCGCTCAATTCGCCGTGGAGACGGGGCGCGTGCCCGATGCCACCCGCCGATCGGCGCTTGCCGACGCGCTGGGCCTCTCGGATGCGCAGCGGGAGCGGTTTGCAGCAGCTTGCGAGTGCTGGTTTGCCAGTGCCGTGTACGCCGATGCGATGAGGTGGCCGTTGCGCCGCGCTGAGGTACCGTTCTCCGTCCCGCTTGCAGGCGGGTATCTGGAAGGCGAGATCGACCTTCTGTGCACGCGCGGCCCTGTGAACAGCGGTTCTGCACTGGTTATCGACTATAAGACGGGCGGCATGCCAGACGAGCGCCCTGACGACATCTACGCCAAACACCTTCTTCAGGCCGAATGCTACGCCTATGCCCTGTTGTCGCAGGGCATAGGCGAGGTGGAGCTGCGCTTTGTCCGTGTCGAGCGCGTGCAACAGGGGAGTTTCGAGCCTCAGGTTGTAGCGTATCGCTTCGTGGCTGCCGACCAGGAGGCGCTGCGGGAGCGGATTGTGGCTGCCCACAGCGCCTCCCGGTCGTAGCCGCGGTGCGCGGGCATTCTACTCTTCTCCTCAATCTGTAACATATAGGTTACAGATTGAGGCTATTGAGCAGGTTAATAACAGCTATAGAGTAAACCTTAAATTATGGATAGAAAAGATCAATTATTCACGACTGTAAATGATCAGTGCCGTTTGCTAAGATGTTCCTCACCACAAGGGGCGGGCGAGCATGAGGAAGTGCGAGGCCCCGCAGCAGAGCAGCCCGTCCCTTCCCGTGCATTCATGCGCTTATTGAAAATGAAAGCTCGCTCGATATTCGCCGAAGAGGCTCGGTTTCGCAGCAAGAAGTCACCTTCCTCGTTTCCCGAAAGACCGAAAAGGTAACCTGCCATGCTTCGCCTGTAGTGCCGCAGCGCGGGCCGGGCTAGTTGCGCCCGTACTCCCGATACGCTTCCGTCACCTGTATCTCGTACTGCTTGCGCGAGCCCTTCACCACCGTGTCCAGGATGAGTCCGCAGGTGAACGCCAGAAGCCCGATGAATACGAGCGCCACGGCCAGAAGGGCGCTCGGCAGCTTCGGCACCAGGCCGGTGGCGGCGAACTCCCACACCACGGGGAGCCCGGCGACGAGGCCCAGCACGCAGAACAGCAGCGCTACCCAGGAGAACAGGGCCAACGGCCGGTAGTCCTTGAACAGCGACATGATCATGAGCAGCACCTTCATGCCGTCGGAGAACGTGTCCAGCTTGCTCTCGGACCCCTCGGGCCGGTCGCGGTAGCCGATCGGCACCTCAGCGATGCGCCAGCGCTTGTCCACCGCGTGGATGGACAGCTCCGTCTCTATCTCGAAGCCCGGCGAGAGTACCGGCATGGTCTTGGCGAACACGGCGTTGAAGGCGCGGTAGCCCGTCATGACGTCGGAGAACTCGAAGCCGTAGATGTGCTTGATGAGGAAGCGCACGAGGTCGTTGCCAAAGCCGTGGAAGGCCCGGTCGTTCTCCTCGCCATAGGTGCCGTTGGACAGGCGGTCGCCCACGCACATGTCGGCCTCGTCGGCCATGAGCGGGGCTAGCAGCTCCGGCGCGGCCTCGGCGGGGTAAGTGTCGTCGCCGTCGACCATGACGTAGTAGTCCGCGTCCACGTCGCGTAGCATCTGGCGCACTACGTTGCCCTTGCCCTGGCGCCGCTCCGCGCGCACCACGGCCCCGTGCTCGCGCGCGATGTCGGCCGTGCCGTCGGAGGAGTTGTTGTCGTAGACGTAGACGGTGGCCTCGGGCAGCACGCGGCGGAAGTCGTCGACCACCTTGCCGATGGTTAGGGCTTCGTTGTAGCAGGGGATGAGCACGGCCACGGTGCTAGGGGAGGCGTTCGTCTCTGCGTGTGCGGCACCTGCTGTATCCGTCGTAGTCTCTTGCACGTTCTCTCCTCGGGTTTCGGGTGGGACTATCCTACCTGAAAGCCTGCCGATGCGCCAGACGCTGCCTGTTCCTTTCGATCCCGTG
>NZ_JAVWUP010000104.1:0-9218 GCF_036667095.1 Gordonibacter sp.
CTCGATGGGCTGAAACAGTTCCGGCTCTTGCTCTAATATCTTGTGCAGAACCTTGGTGACCGTTGGGCGTCGCCGGTTGGACACGGTGGCGATTTGCTCATGCGTCAGCTGCGGAATATGGTGTCGCTGGCAATATTCCACCACATAGCGAACGGCAGCGTAGGAGTCCTTGCCGCCTACCTCGCGCATCATTTTGTCGGATTCGGCCACGCAGCAGCGCATGCAGGAGTCGAAAACCGCTTTCACGAAATCCAAATCGGTCTCAAACAGGGACTTCGCAACATTCTCTTCGAAAAGGGCCACGGCGCCGTCGGTGAGGAACATGGTGCTTCGATCGTGGATCGCCGCAGGCGTTTGGCTTGCGAGCTGCCCGATGATGTCGCCGCTCGTCGCGATGCCGCTGGAGATGATGTGGCTGTTTTCTTCCGAACCCAGCTCGCCCACCACCACGATGCCCTCCAAAAGAAGCGAAACCCCGCGTGACCAGAACTTTTGGGAAAATTGCTGGCCTTTCGCATATGTTTTGATGCGGCAGCCCTCGCAGACCTTTTCGCGGGTTTGAGCAGGTATCGAGGTGCAAAAGCGGTTGTTCCCGTAGGGGCAGTTCACGTATGGTCTCCTTGTTGAGCTGCTCGGATTCATGGATGGGCGCAAAGCTGTAACGCGGGTTACCAAGTTTATGTCACCGAGGGCACAGAGTTCCATCGATGCAATGCGGATAATGATAGCGGGGAACGAAGGTGCCTGCAATGAAACGGCAAGGAAATAAAGGAAGGGAGTGATTCGATGTGAAGAAGACAAAGAAACTGTATCTATGGACGGCGTCTTGCGCGCTGGTGCTTTCAGGTTGTTTAATCGCCTCGGCGTGCACGCCTCAGGAGGCGCCCGACAAACTCGCCCAGGAAAACACCTCTATCGAGGATGCCATCGAAGCGAAGAAGGCGGATTCCATCATGGCCGCAGGAGACACCGTTTCCGAGAGGGTTCAGGCTCTCGTCGAGCGATCAGGAGGCTATGCGAAAAACGATGAGGCGAACGAAGAAAACGCCCCGAAGGTAACCACGTTGCCCGACGGCAGGCAAATCCAGAAAACTCCGTTCGACAACAAAAAGTATGTGGCCCAAACGTTGACGGGCTTGAGCCCCATGTATCTCAATGCCGATAAGCGCGGCTGCACTTCTTGCCATGCGCTTGAAGACGCGTTCGTCGAAGGCCAGACCTACCACTTCAGTATGTATCTCCCCGGATACGGCATCGAGCAGACCTACGAGGCGTGCGTCGCCTGTCATGAGCCTGGCCGTCCCATGTCGCTGAAGGATTCTATTCACTCGTCGCATCTTCCCGACGTGGGATTTCGCGCCGAGGGCGGCAATTGCGAGTCGTGCCACTATATCGAAGACGACGGCTCATACGTGTTGTGGGATCGTGTGAAATACGACGTGCTGTCGGGAATAACCGATGTGCCTTCGGCCGATGCCACTGCCGGATTCGAGTGGAATCAAACTGAGATCACCGACAGGAACGACATGTGGTGGAAGACGACGCGCGCCGACCCCGGGAAATGGGTCTACACCGACGATGCGGTGTCCGAGGACATCGTCAACCAGTGGACCATCAAGGTGACGGGCGACGTGGGGAATCCCTTCGAGATGACTCTTGCCGACATGATCGAGAAATTCGGTTCCATCTCGTCGGTTTTGACCAGCGCATGCGCCGAGACGGCAAGCGGCGAATCGCTTATTTACCAGGCTGAGGCGAAGGGTGTCCCCTTGGCGGCCATCATGGAGTATGCCCAGGTGAACGATAACGCCGACATCTTCTACCCCAAAGGTGACGACGGCTATGGCTTCCCGATGGCAACCGACGAACTTGCGGGGGACGACACCATGCTCGCTTACGAAATGAACGGAGAGGCTCTCTATCCGGAGCAGGGCTATCCTGTTCGCCTGATGGGCTACGACATAAGCGCTGTCGTCCAGACGAAGCGCGTGGTGGAGTTGAATTTCGTTCATGATGAGACCAAGCAGCCCTTCAAAACGGCGCGCGGAAACGATGGCTACAACAAGCCGACGGTCGGCGTTTTGAGCGCTACGAGTGGGCAGATTTTCAAAGCGGGGGATCCCGTTCGCCTTGAAGGGTATGCAGATGCCTTCGACGAGGTCGTGACGAAGGTCGAGATGTCGTTCGATCATGGAGCGACTTGGCAGGCGTTCGACATAAACAACGCGTCGAGTCGCCAATGGGTGTACTGGAGCATGGACTTGAGCGACAAATTCAAGGAACCGGGTTCTTACCTTATCAAGCTGCGCGCTTCCAGCGTCGACGATAAGGGAGAAGAGCACCTTACCCACCGTGACGTCGACTTCTTATTCAATGTTCAAGAGTAGTTGCAGAGGGGAATGGGTATGAATACATCACGCAAGATTCTCTCGGGTGTCGCCGGCACGGTTTTGATTGCCTCCGGCGTCGGGTTTGCGGCGACGAGCGTCCAGCCGGCTACGGCGGCGAACGCAAGTGCTTCTGCGGATGCCGTGCACGAGATCGGGGATTATCGCATTGAATCACGATGGGCGGAGGAAGGTGGGGCGCTGTCTCGTTTAGCGAACGTCCAAGGTTCGTTCTCCTTCAACCAACAAGGCGTCACGCCCAACGACGAGCTGTTCAACGTGTTCGGGACGGCGATATTGTCGATGTGCTCCAAGCCGGCGCTGGATATCGAAGCCGAACAGGTGGGCGAGGCGAACTACTACGTGAACGTGGGAGGAAGCATCGAGAAAAGCTTTACCGTGAACCTGGCAGAGATGGATGCCGACGAGAAGGAAACCCTGATGGGCTGCTCATGCGCGACGGGGTCCCCCTTCGGCCAGGCCCGCGTGGTGGGCGTCGAGCTGTCCAAGGTCGTCGGCATGGCCGATTTGGAAGAAGGGGTCAACACCCTCACCGCCTACGGCTCGGACGGATACGGCGAGCCTCTGCCTTTGCAGTACGTGCTCGACAAGCACGCGTTGCTCGTGTACCGCGTCAACGGCGAGGAGTTGAAATCGACCGCCGAGGGCTCGAGCGTTCAATTGTGGATGCCTGAAACCGTCGCTCGGTATTTCACGCGCAATATCACCCAGATCGAGCTGACGTGCGAAGAAGAGGCCCCCGAAGTCGGTTCCGTCGATCCTATGTATCGCAACAAGATCGAAATCAAAAACGACGCCAGCTCATGCGAATTCGAAAAGGGAAAGGAGATCACGTTCGAGGGCGTCGCAGATGACTGCGGCAGCGCGATAGAGGCCGTCGAGTTTTCTTTCGACGGAGGGCAAACCTGGACGGTTGGCGACACCGAGGGCGTGACGGCGGACAAATGGGTCAACTGGCAGTTCACGACGACGTTTGCAGATGCGGGCGATTACGAGATGATCGCCCGCGCCCGCACGGCTGATGGGGTGGTTTCACCTCTCGTCTCCTCGCTTTCGTTCTCCGTTGTGTAAGGTTAATGAATGGGGCAACTGGGTTTTTCGATGTGCAGGGTAGTAAGTGAAGTGTGGTAAGCGCGAAAATGCTGTGAAGCGCACAGCGATCTGGTATCATAAAGCGTTGCGCAATGAGGCGCCCGTTTCATTTTTCTGAGGCGGGCGCAGGTACGTCGACGAGATAACGTCGACGTGAATAGAGACCACGTCATGAAGGACACCCACGCACATGCAAGAAACGGATATGCGAGAGAAGCTACTGAAGATCATCGAGGCCTACGAGGACGTGCAGGCCAAGATGGGCGACCCGGTTGTACTTGCTGATCAGAAAGAATATAACCGCCTTGCCAAGGAGTATTCAATCCAAGGCCCGCTGGCCAACAAGGCGCGCGAATACGTGCAGGCTGCCGACGACCTGGCGGCGGCTAAGGAGATGCTCTCCGATGCCGACATGAAGGAGTTCGCTCAGGAGGAGATTGCTGGGATAGAGAGTCGACTGCCGTCGCTTGAAGAGGATATCAAGTTCATGTTGATTCCGGCAGACCCTGCTGACGACAAGGATATTATCGTAGAGATCCGTGCTGGAGCTGGCGGCGATGAGGCTGCTCTTTTTGCGGGCGACTTGTTCAAGATGTATGAGCGCTTTGCCGCTGAGCAAGGTTGGAAGACCGAGACGCTGGATGTGTCGGCTTCCGAGGCTGGCGGCTTCAAGGAAGTGCAGTTCAAGGTAAAGGGCGACAGCGTGTATTCGGTTATGAAATTCGAGAGCGGTGTCCATCGCGTACAGCGCGTTCCTAAGACCGAAAGCCAGGGGCGCATTCACACCTCTACGGCTACGGTGGCGGTTTTGCCCGAAGCCGACGAGGTGGAAATTGACATCAGCCAAAACGACCTGCGTATTGACGTGTACCGCGCTGGCGGTCCGGGCGGACAGTGCGTGAATACTACCGACTCGGCCGTGCGCATCACGCACTTGCCAAGTGGTTTGGTGGTGCAATCGCAGGATCAGAAGTCACAGCTGCAAAATAAGATTGCGGCCATGGCTGTTCTACGCGCTCGTCTCTATGACAAAATGCTGGCTGAGCAACAGGCGGCCGAAGGTGCCGCGCGTCGCAGCCAGATCGGTACGGGGGATCGTTCTGAGAAGATTCGTACCTACAACGGTCCTCAGGATCGGGTGACCGACCACCGCATCGGCTACAACGGCACCTATAACGGTGTGCTGCTAGGTGCGGGCGGCGCGAGCCTGAGCGAACTGATCACCGCTTTGCAGGCGGCTGACCGCGCGCAGAAACTGGAAGCGGCGGTGTAGGCGCATTCGTCGATCGGTGAAGGCATACTTGTGGCTGAAAACGATATCTGGACTATCAAGGCAGCGCTCGACTGGACGGTGGGCTACCTTGAGCGCAAGGGGGACGAAAGCCCCCGTATTTCGGCGCAATGGTTGCTGGGCGAGGCATGCGGTATGCGCCGTATCGACCTGTATACCCATTTCGATCAGCCTCTTACCTTGGAGGAACGAGACGTGCTGCGCGGCTACGTGACGCGGCGGGGGGCGGGCGAGCCGCTTCAGTACATCACCGGCGAAGTGGCTTTCAGGCATATTACGGTGAAGGTGCGCTCCGGCGTGCTCATCCCGCGGCCCGAGACCGAGGTGCTAGTGAGCGAGGGCCTGGCCTGCTTGCCGCCCGCGCCGCGTCCCCGCGCTGCGGACGACGGGGAAGCGGGTGTCGATGCTGCATCTTCGCCGGTGAGCGAGGTGCCGGCGGAAGGTGCCATCCTCGGTCCGGAGGACAGCCTGCATGCCCGCGCGCTCTCTTCGGCCGAGTCGGCGTCTCCTTCCATCGGTGCTGCCGACCAGGTGTCGCCGCGAAGCGGCGGTGCTGGTGGCGGCGAGCAGGCGCTGCTGCAAGGAGGCGGGACGGCCGAGTCCGACAGGGCTGTCCAGCTAGCAGGGCCGCTCGTGGCCGACTTGTGCACGGGTTCGGGGTGCATCGCCTGCTCTATCGCCTACGAGCATCCCCTGGCGCGCGTCGTGGCTACCGATATCGCGCCTGAAGCTGTGGCGTTGGCGGGCGAGAATGCCTCCGCGCTTGGCCTTGAGGGCCGCGTGCAGGTGGTGGCGTGCGACCTGGGCGAGGGCATCGATGCGGAGCTTATGGGATGTTTTGACCTCGTCGTTTCCAACCCTCCCTATGTTCCCACGGCAGTACTGGACGATATCCCGCGCGAAGTGGCCGCATTCGAGCCGGCGCTGGCGCTGGATGGCGGTAACGACGGCTTGGACGTGTTCCGGCGTCTGCTGCCTTTCTGCGCCCGTGCACTCAAGCCGGGCGGTGCGTTCGCCTTCGAGCTGCATGAGACCTGCTTGGATGAAGCGGCGCGTCTGGCACAGGCGGCAGGCTTTACCGGCGTGCGTGTGGTAGACGACCTCGCGGGCCGTCCTCGTGTGTTGGTGGCCCGCCGTACGCTGTAGTGTCTGGATCGTCGAAGACAGACGGAGGCAAACTGGTGGGGATCGCGACTGATGGCGGCCGCGACTGACAAGGGCTAAGACTGACGGGGACCGCGACTGGCAGTTGCCCAAGTGCCGAGAGGCATCCTTGTGCGGCGAGTGCGATCTTGCGGCAGGTATACAGTATGGCGGGGATGTTGCCAAGAGGAAAAGAGGACCCATGAGCAAGATAGTGAACGAAGCCAAGAATAGGTTTCCCGTGTTTGTGAAAGTGCGCGAGCAGCTTGAACATCGGGCGTTGTGGATGTACCTGCTGGTAGACGAAGCGCGGAAGAGCGGTCTGGAAACCGATGACTTTGCAGCCGATGCGATCAAACGCTGCGGTTTGCATCAGGGTGCGGACATCGTCGCGAAAAGCGGCACGAAGAGCCTCAAGGGGCTGAAAAAGGTGCTGTTTACGAAAAGTGCCCAGATCGTGTTCGAGATGAAGGTGCTCGAGTGCACCGACGACGTGCTCTCCATCGATTTCCATTACTGTCCGCTCGTGAAGGCCTGGCAGAAGCAGGGGTGCTCCGACGAGGAGATATCCCATCTCTGCGATCTGGCTATGTGCGGCGACCGCGGTATCGGGGAGGCCCATGGCGTCGAACTTGACCTGCCGAAGACCATTGCGCGGGGAGATGACTGCTGTGCCATTCGCTATATCCGTCGCTAATGCCGCTGCCCCAGTTACTACCGCTGGTGCCTCCATTGCCGCTCATACCGCTGCCTCAGTTACCGTCGCCGGTACCCCCATTGCCGCCGCGCTGTCTTTCTTGGTGTTGCTGCCGATATGCGGGTGTTGCTTGTTCGTTTGATCATTCATGATATGATCAGGTCTACTATTATCTGCTAGATATCTTGGAACCGGCAGGGGGCCACCATGCTCGAACGCAACATACTCGACGACAACCTCACTCTTTCCGCCTACCTGCTGAAGCAGCGCCTAGAAGGACGCGAGCCTCGCATCGGGCTTATCTTAGGTTCGGGTCTGAACCCGCTTGCAAGTGAAATCGAGGATGCGGTGTGCGTGCCCTATGCCGAGGTTCCGCACATGAACACCAGCACGGCTGAAAGCCACGTGGGACGCTTCGTCTGCGGTACGCTGGGGGGTAAATGCGTATTGGCTATGCAGGGACGCTTGCACGGCTACGAAGGCAACAACGCCCAAGAGGTGGCCTATCCGGTGTGGCTGATGGAGCGGCTGGGCGTGAAGACGCTCATCACCACCAACGCTGCGGGAGCCATTAACGAAGCCTATCAGGTGGGCGATTTCTGCATCATGTCCGACCAGATCAACTTCACCGGGCGCAATCCCATTGCGGCTCCCGATCCGGCGAACCTATCCGACCGCTTCTTCTCGATGATGGACGCCTTCGACCCCGAACTGCGCGCCATTGCGCACGACGTGGCGGCCGAAGCGGGCGTGCGCGTTCAGGAGGGTGTGTACTTGGGGCTTCTGGGCCCCAGTTTCGAGACGCCTGCCGAGATACGGATGTTTCGCGTGTGGGGTGCCGACACCGTGGCTATGAGCGTGGTGGAAGAGGTTATTGCGGCACGGCATGTGGGCATGCGCGTGCTGGGTATCTCTCTGGTGTCGAACATGGCCTGCGGCGTGGAAGGCGCCTCGCCGACGGGCGTGGAGGTGCTCGACGTGGCACGCACGCGTGAGATCGACTTTGCCCGCCTGGTCACTGGTGTTGTGGCACAGCTCTAGCAGGCTGTTGGGGCGTGTCGCTCGTACTTTAGACTTCCAGCTTCAAGTCGCCTTCCTTGATGATGCCCACCTTGCGCAGGGCGAAGGAGAAGGCTCCGGTGATCAGTGCGGGCAATACGAAGCAGACCAGCGCAAGGCCCAGCCATTCGAACACTCCGGGCGCAACGGCTCCTGCCGCCATGTCTGAGACCCATCCGGTGTACACGCCGATAGGACCTACCAGTCCGCTTGTACCCATGCCCGAGGCGATGGCGGGGCCGTTTTGCTGTAGCTGGAAGATGCAGGTGGCAATAGGGCCGATGATGGCGGAGGCCAGGATGGTTGGTAGCCAGATCACCGGTTTCTTCACGATGTTGCCCATTTGCAGCATGGAGGTGCCCAGCCCCTGCGACAGCAGGCCTCCAACACCATTCTCGCGAAAGCTCATGACGGCGAAGCCTACCATCTGGGTGCAGCATCCGGCAAGCGCGGCGCCACCCGCCAGGCCGGTCAGGCTGAGCGCCGCGCAGATGGCGGCCGACGAGATGGGCAGCGTGAGGGCGATACCGATGACCACCGATACGATGATGCCCATGAAGAAAGGCTGCAACTCGGTGGCCCACATGATGAACGCACCGAGCGACGAGGCTAGGGCACCTACCCAAGGCGCTACCGCCAAGGCCAGCCCGCAGCCGCCGGCCACGGTGACGGCAGGGGTGACGATGATGTCCACCTTTGTCTCCTTGGATACTGCCTTTCCCAGTTCGGAGGCCACGACGGCCACGACGAGTACGGCTAAAGGCCCTCCTGCGCCCCCCGCGGCATTGGCTGCATAACCCACCGCCGCCAAGGAGAACAGCACGAGGGGCGGTGTGCGCAGGGCGTGCCCGATAGCGATGGCCATGGCGGGCCCGGCCACGCTTTTGGCGAACCCACCGATTTCGTTGAAGAATCCGATTCCGCTTAAATTTCCGACAGTGTCCAAGATGGTGCCAATCAGAAGCGAGGCGAACAGACCCTGCGCCATGGCAGAGAGGGCATCGATGGCATAGCGCTGAAAAGTTATCTCGATGTCCTTGCGCTTGAGAAAGGCTGCAAATGTTCCCTTGGGCATGTCGTCTCCTGGAGTTGCGGGTATGGGGGTGGAATTCCTGACCAATAGTACGTCATAGAGGGCTGCTATGGTTTCCATTTGGTTAATTGATCGGGTCTTTGGCGTGAGCGGGACGAGTTCCGTCGTGTTTTTGCTTGACGTATCTTCGGTTACTGGAAGCCTTTGATGTTCGCGTAGGTGTCAAGGACGTCGGGGCATTCGAATACGCGGTTGCGTTTGCCTTCGGTGATCTGGACGACAATACCGGCAGCAACGAGTTCGCCTATGGCGGAAGTTGTGCGCTTGAAGCTGCGATCAAGGTAGGCGGCGGCGCTTGTGGCGGTAAAAACCGGGATGCCGGGGAGGGCCTGCACAAGCAGGGTGGTTGCTGAGTCTGAACGTGCGCCCAGATGGGCAAGCCAAGCAGCTTGCAGCGAAGAAACGCTTTGCTCAAATGTGAGAGCCTCATCGACG
>NZ_JAVWUP010000105.1:0-5107 GCF_036667095.1 Gordonibacter sp.
CGAGGCGTAAGCCCCTTGGAAGGCGAAGCCTTGCAGCAGCTTCGCCTTCCTGCCCGCTTTAGGCAGGCCCGTCTAGATTTTATACATGAACGAGAACACGTCTTCGCGTTGGATAACGATCTGCATACCCAGATCCTCCGCTACTTTTTCGAGGCGCTCCTGCACAGCGTTGAAGTCGGAGGTTTCGGGCCTGAGCGTGACCAGCATGGTCATGGAGAAGATGTCGTTGAGAATAGTCTGGCTGATATCATCGATGTTCGCGCCGCAGTCGGCGAGCACCGTCGATACTGCGGCGACAATGCCGCTGCGATCCTTGCCGAGAACCGAGATTACGCACTTCATTGGGTGGTTCCTTTCCTCGTGCGCACGGCGTGCGCTCAATTTTCCGTACCAATGCTTCACGTGAAACATTCTGATGCTTTCGTTGGGCCCCAAGTGCCCGGTGCCGAGTGCCCGGTGCCTGGTGCCCGGTGCCGAGTGCCGAGTGCCGAGTGCCGAGTGCCGAGCGTCTGGCATCCTCGGCACGAACGTCAATCGCGACGTGCGAAGATCAGCGACAGCGCCTCGGCACGGGTGGCCTGACTGCGCTCAAAGGCTCCGCGTACGGCGCTTGTGGTGGTTTTCGCGCCCGCTTTCTTCACGCCGCGCATGCTCATGCACAAATGCTCGGCCTCCAACACCACGATGACGCCTTGGGGATGCAGCTGCTCTATGAGCGTGTCGGCGATCTGCGAGGTCAGGCGCTCTTGCACCTGCGGACGTTTCGCGAACACGTCCACGAGGCGCGCCAGCTTCGACAGACCGCAGATGCGTCCGTCAGCCGCCGGAATATACGCGACGTGCGCCATGCCGAAGAACGGCACGAGATGATGCTCGCACATGGAGTAGAACGGGATGTCGCGCACCAGCACCATTTCTTCGTGGTGTTCGTCGAAGGTCGTTTGAAAATGCTCGGCGGGGTCTTGCGCGAGGCCGGCGAACACCTCTTCGTACATGCGCGCCACGCGCGCTGGCGTATCGAGAAGCCCCTCTCGCTCGGGATCCTCGCCTACACCCTCTAAAATCAGGCGTATGCCCTGTTCAATTTTCGCTGTATCCATCTGCTCTTTCCTATCGCATCGCAACGGCACGTATCATAGCACGCACCTTGAAGCCCGTCGGAACCCCTCCGGGGCAAAACGCGGTTTCTGCATGCAAGTACCCGCAGCAGGCCGGGATACCAGCGACGAGACACCTCTCCCCCTCCGCAACCTACAGAGCTAGCTCCAGTCCCACAGGGCAGTGGTCGCTGCCGTACACCTCGTCGTAGATGCACGCGCTCTCGATCGTCGGTGCCAGGGCCTCGCTTACCAGGAAGTAGTCGATGCGCCATCCGGCGTTGTTCTGCCGAGCCTTGAAGCGGTAGCTCCACCAGGAATAGGCGCCCTCCACGTCGGGATGCAGATGGCGGAACGTATCGACGAACCCGGCATCGAGCAGCTCGTCAAGCTTGTTGCGCTCCTCGTCAGAGAAGCCGGCCTTGCCCCGGTTGGGGCCGGGGTTCTTCAAGTCGATGTTCTCGTGCGCCACGTTCAGGTCGCCGCACAGGATGACCGGCTTCGGATCGGCAACATCTCCCGGTTGCGTCAGCGGCAGGTCTGACAGGGACACATGTCCCTCGCCCGGCGCCGGCTTCTCCACCGGAACGCCCGACGGCAACACGCCTTCCTCCAAGCCCTTGCAGAACTCGCGAAACGCATCGTCCCACTCCATACGATGAGCAATACGCGCCAGCTCGTTTTGGGCGTTCGGCGTGTACACATTCACAAACCAAAACGAAGGGAATTCCAGCGCCACGATGCGCCCCTCAGTGTCCAAGTACGGAAAGCCCAGACCGTGCAGCACTTGCAGCGGCTCCTCCTTGCAGAAGATGGCCGTGCCCGAGTAGCCTTTCTTCTCGGCATAGCTCCAGTACTCGCGGTATTGCGGCAGATCGAGCGTAGCCTGGCCTTCTTGCAGCTTGGTCTCCTGCAGCGCCAAGATGTCGGCGTCCAGCTCGCACGCAATGTCCTCAAAGCCTTTTTGCAGAACGGCGCGTAGGCCGTTCACATTCCACGAGATGAAACGCATGCTCTCCTCCTTCGCCTACGCGCGCCACGGCGGCGGGGCGGTATGAGTCGCCATGGCAGGGTCGTACCCGCCACGGCGACGGACTTGCGTACGGTATAGCGTCAGTATATTTCATCTGGCGTGGCAAAAACGGGTCACTTCGACAACCGCCTGCAGGAGGCGGAAAGCGCGCTTCGTCAAGCGATGAAGGCTCCTCGCTCCTTATCGCTACTTGTGATAAGGCTCGCCGCGGGATATTTTCTGGGCGCGGTACAGCTGCTCCAGCAGCACGACGCGGGCCAGGTTGTGCGGCAGCGTGATGGACCCGAAAGAAAGCGTTTCGTCGGCGCGCGCACGTACCGCATCGCTGACCCCGTCGGAGCCCCCGATAACGAACGACAGGTCGCTTGTCCCCGCCAGACCCAGTGCATCTAACCGTTGGGACAACCCCGTACTGGAACGCTGCTTGCCGTCGATGGCCAACAGCAGCATATGCGACGATGCCGGAACAGCCGCCAATAGGGCGGCACCTTCCTTGGTGCGCGCCGCCTCGATGCCGCCAGCGCGTGCGGGATCGATGTCCGCGATCTCCTTGACCTCCGTGCGCGCATAAGGCTGCAAACGCTTGAGGTATTCGGCGCAGGCATCGGCCCAGAAACGCTCCTTCAGCTTGCCTACCGCCACAATCGTGAATCTCATGCGTCCTGCTTCCTCGCTTGTACCCCTGTCGACCACCATCATAGCAAAACCGCAGAGGGAAGCCGGCGAAAAGGCAGTTCGCTAACGCGACAACACGATGCCGAAATGCTGGGCCAGCAGCGCGCGGAACTCTTCCTCGCCGGAAATCGTCCATTGCTCCTTGCCCGCTGCACCCACCTGCGTGAATTGGTCGGCCGTGATGGACACGTTGCCGTCGTCGGTACGGCGGTTCACCATGCGCCGCTGCGTGAACACGCTGTTCGGATGCGTGGAGGCAAAGTGAGACAGCGGCACGAAGTCGACCGTGTCCAAAGGCTGGTCGAGGAAGGCGAGCACGGGCGTGGCCGGGCGCTCGGCATCGCTTTCGACCGAGCCGCAGTAGCTGATATGCCACCACGATCCCGCCGCCGCATCGACACGGAACACCTGGCCGCACGAGGTCACCAGCGCGCCGTCCTCCAGCGGCAGCGCGCAGGCCGGCAGAGGGCCGCCGTACCCCACATCGCAGTACAGGCGCCGTCCGTCCAGGGTAACCAAGGCACCGCGGTGCATGACGGGCTGCAGGTAACCGTAGTCTTTCAAGCTGCGCGCCATACAGGGTGCCACCTCAAAGCCGACTTCAGTCAGGAAAGTATCGAACAAGGCGTTCAGCTCAAAGCAGTAGCCGCCGCGCGTACCGACGATTATCTTCTCGAACAGATCGGGGATACCCAACGAAACGGGCAGATGGAAATCGCACACATCGAGGTTGTCGAACGGAATGGAGCGCTGGTGGGCCCCGATGATGCGATCGAGCAGGGCGGCATCGGGCTGGCCGGCGGCAGGAGCCAGACCCAAGCGCTCCCAATACCGGTCGACAGCGGGCAGCGCGACGTACAGTTCCTCGTACATGGCAGAATCCCCTTCCCTAAAGCGGTTAGGAAAAGTCTACGCAAACGGGCGCTCGGCGACCTCCCTCCAGCAGAGCGAAAAAACGGCCGGCCTCGGCCCGAGAGGGTGAGTTGCCGAGCATCAACGACACCCGAAAGACCATGCTGGGCATCACTCCGCGCGCGGAGCGCTTTCCGTTGCATCGAGAGCAAGCGCAGACACGCAGGCGACACCAAAGGTTGCGGGCGGGAGGATGGCACAGGCGAAGCAAAGGGTGGCGAACACTCCGGCACTGAGGAGCCCCGGAAGCGCCCGGGGGAGCTATCGCACGTTACCAGTCCGAGCCGAGCACTACCAAAAAGTCGCCGTCGAACGTGTAGCGTCCGTCATCAAGCTGGGCCTTTCCCACGCCGAGAGCATTTGCGATCTTCTTGGCCTCGTTCTCCTGGTCGTCTCGCTTGAACACCACGATGGTCTGCGCATAGTCGAAGTTGTCGGCATTGCCGGTATCCACCTGATAGCCCTGGGCTTCCAGCTGCTCGGCAGCCACCGAGCTCGCGCCGACGGTGCCGTTGCCGTTCTGCACGGTCACTTTGGCGGGTCCCTTGCTTGTCGCAGCGCCGCCTGGCGCAGTCCCTTGCTCCGCACCGCTCTCGCCCGTCGTGGCCAGTACCGTACCCGAAGCCTCGTCAACCAGGGCCTCCTCGGTGGGTGAGAGCCCCTGTTCCACGCGCTCCATCATGGTCTTCCACGCCTGCTTGTCCAGATACTCGTACCACCCGCCATCGACATAGGAGGAGGTCGTGGGCTCCATTGCTGTATAGATGTCTTTTTCCGGGTCAAGCCCGCGCATGCTTTGGGCGATGGAGAGGATATCGGCTATCTCGAAGTCGGTGGTCACGTAGTTCGCCAACGCTGACACGGTGTTGGCCATGGTAGCCAGATCGGAGGACAGCAGCTTCTTCGCAATGGCGGAAAGCACCAGGCGCTGGTTAGCCGCACGGTAGCGGTCGCCGTCGCCGAACTCGTCATAGGCGTGGCGCGCTCGGCACAGGATAAGCGCCTGGTCGCCGCTGAGGGTCTGCAGGCCTTGATCGACCTGCCCGCCGGCATCCTCGTCGTCGATCTCCATAGGCACGTCTACCTCAACACCGCCCAAAGCATCGACGATATCCTTGAATCCGTCGAAGTTAATTTCGGCATAGTGTGTAATGGGAACGCCGGCCATCTTCGACACCGTCTCCACCGTAAAGGCCGCGCCACCGAAAGCGTGGGCTGCATTCAGCTTGTTCTGCCCGTATTCGCCCATATCAACCAGCGTGTCGCGATGCAGCGATACCATCGCCACCTTTTTGCCCTGCGGATCGACGCGCACCAGCATCATGCTATCGGAGCGAAACTGATCGCCCGCATATTCCTCGGATGCTTCGCGATCCGACGATCCATCGGT
>NZ_JAVWUP010000105.1:5207-7948 GCF_036667095.1 Gordonibacter sp.
ATTGCCGGGTTGCCCATATGCCGACGGATCCGAGGCCACGCGACGCTGAACGCCCTCGCTACGCTGCACCTCGTCGGGACGGCCGATGCGCTTTGCGGACTCAGATGATCGCCGAGTAGGGCGTTGTTGGCTTTTTCTGCTGTTCATGAGCACCTATTGTGCGCGGCTGGACAGGCAAGGGCAAGCATGCTCGTCCGTTCCGAAGAAAAAAGCCATACCGCGTTGCCCCTACCCGTTAAATCGACGGAAAACATAGTCGTTCGCAGCCACTTCCACCGCGTCGTCGAGCGGGGTAAGCTCCGGCGCGCAAACGCCCGCCCTGCGGAAACGGCGTTCAAGTGCGCGAGCCAGCAAGGCATCGGCCACCTCGGGGTTCTTCGGCAGCAAAGGACCGTGCAGGTAGGTGCCTACGACATTGCGGTAGAGCACGCCGTCGCCCTTGTCGTCACCGTTGTTGCCATGGCCGGCACCAGATGCCACCTCGCCGAACGCCTCGACACCCTGGCCGAGGTGCGTGCGGCCCGCATGGTTCTCGTAGCCCACCACCGGACGCGCCGCCAACGACGAGTGCAGCACGATGTTGCCCGTAAGCCGATCGCCCGATCCGCCGGGAGCGCGACCGGTGGTCATATCGACGATGCTCAGGCCGTCGACCTCCTCGTCGCCCAGCAACCAGGTACGACCAAGCAGCTGGTAGCCGCCGCAGATGGCCAACAGCACGCCGTCATCTTCGACGTAGGCATGCAGACCCTCCTTCATGCGGCCAAGCTCTTCGGACGCCAACCGCTGCTCACGGTCGGGGCCGCCACCAAGGAACACCAGGTCAACCTGGGTGAAATCGATCGTGTCGCCATGGTTCACACGACGCACCTCCACCGGGATGCCGCGATCACGAGCCCGACGCTCCAGCACTGCCACGTTGCCACCGTCACCGTACAGGTTCAGCAAGTCCGGAAACAGGTGAGCGACGACCAGCGGAGCTTCGGGGGATGAAGCGGTCGTGGCGACCGACGGGGCTGCAGGCGACAAAGAGTCGGCCTGCGGCTCGGCGTGCGTGCGCGCCGCCTTCTCCGGCACAGCCGGAGCATCGCCCGCCAGGTCGGCGAGGCGCGAGAGCTCGCTGTGCACCGGTGGCAGCGCCGTATAGTTGGCAATGGCATACACGCGCACGGCGGATGAGGCATCGTCCACCTGCGCGAAGACCTCGGCCATACTGTCCACCAGCAGGGCATCGAGACCGGCGTACTTCAAGCGCACCTGCACATCGTTTTTGCGGATGCCTCCTGCAAACACGCGCAGATCACGCTGGGAAGCCAGCTCTTCGAAGTCGATGTCCCACAGCCACGAAACGTCGCGCCCGTCACCTTCTTTGTCGTTCACGAAGAACGCAACGGCTTTCGGACCTTCGTCTTGCAGGATTATCTTGATGTTCTGGTTGAAGCCGGTCGGATTCTTCGCCAGGTTCAAAAGCGTGCGACGACCGCCCACCACAAACTCCTGCAAACGCCCGTTCTGGGGGTCGAACGCATCGATAGCCTGCTGCAATGCCGCAGCCGGCACCTCGGCAAGATCAGCGGCGGCCCAGGTAGCCAGCAGGTTGTAAACCATATACGCCCCGGAGAACGGCGCGCGAAGGGAAGCGTCGCGACGCGGGCCGTGCGCACGAAACGACAGGCCCTCGGCACCAAGCTGCACCTCCTCGGCCGCACAATCGAGCGCCGGACGAGCGAACCCGCACGTGGGGCAGGAATACGCGCCCAGCTGGCCGTATTGGCGGTAGGTGTAGTCCAACATGGTAGAGCAGCGCTGGCACATCTGTGCATCGGCGACCGAGTTCTGCGGTAAGTGCAGGTCTTCCCCAACGCCGAAAGCGATCGCGGAGTTTCCAGCTCGCTCGGCAATGGCAGTGCACAGCGGATCGTCGGCGTTGTAGACGATCGTGGTGCGAGGGGAAGCCTGCAGTGCCCCCACGATGCTGTCCTGGATGCGATCTATCTCACCCACACGATCCAACTGGTCGCGAAACAGGTTCAGCAACACCACGTAGTCGGCCTTCAAATGCGGGAGTATCTTGGCAAGCCACAGCTCGTCGCATTCGAATACGCCCCAATCAGCTTCGCCTGCATGCAGCAAGGCCGTAGCCACTCCCGAGTCGAGGTTCGCGCCCGTGCGATTGCATACGACGCGCTGCCCTGCCTGCTCCAAAGCATCGGCTAGCAGATTCGCTGTTGTGGTCTTCCCGTTGGTGCCCACGACGCACACCGAGCCCTTGCGCAGGCGCGGGGCCAAATCGGCAATGAGGCTCGGATCGACGTATAAGGCGATCTTCCCCGGGAAGTTCGCCGCAGGACGGCGAAACACGTGTTTCAAACCCCACGTCGATACGGCACTGACAACGCGCGCGCTGGCGAACTGCAAACCCATGGGTAATCCTTTCGGTTCAAGACGCGCACCAGTATAACCCCTCCGTCGCTCCCTCTTCGCGCCACCGCCCCCCGCAAGTAGCCGTCCTCCATACAATTTTCAGCAGAAGAAGGGGTTGCCGCGCTCTGGTGCTGGTTCGATGCAGAGGTCAGGGTGTTTTCGAGAGGGAAACCTTCGGCCTCAATCTCAAGTTGAATTGCTGTAGAGACCGCGCCCATTGGGTAGAATGTAGCATAAGGGATTCCACTGCCCGCGCCACAGGCTTAATTCGCCGAACAACAAGGACGAGCATGTACGACGATCATCGAGAATACCGC
>NZ_JAVWUP010000105.1:8048-9134 GCF_036667095.1 Gordonibacter sp.
CGGCAAGCGCATTGCAAGCCTGCTTGCGGGAGTAGGTGCTGTAGCCGTTGTGGCTTTAGGAGTATTTCTGTTCGCGCAAAGCCTTCCGGCAACCATTACCCTGAACGACTCCACCCTCGAAGTGCGCGGCGACAAGACCGTCGAAGACGCTTTGAAGGCAAGCGGCATCCGACCGAAACCCGGCGACCTCGTAGCCGTAGATGGCAGCTTGCTGGAAGCAGACAAGGGCAGGCCGTTCCATGCTACGATCAACGGACAGGACGTTTCCGATCTGAAAGCTAAACTGGCCTCGGGCGATGTTGTCGAGATAGGCAATGGCGGCTCCGTAGAGGAACCGTCCGACATCGTCGAGGAAGTAATTCCCTGGGAAGCCCAGCAAGAGGGCGACGGCGCCATCCATATAATCGAGGGCACCGGACAGGATGGAAAGAAGTCTACGAAAACCGGCAAGACGTCGGGCATTGTCGTGGACCAAGTTACCCAGGAACCCGTCAATCCTGTGATCCGCAATGTCACGCCCGATGTCGGCGACGACAAGGTCATCGCGCTCACCTTCGACGACGGCCCCTGGTCGGAGCAGACCGGTGCCGTCCTGGACGTATTGGTCGCACATGGTGCAAAGGCAACGTTCTTCACCGTAGGCGACCGCATCGAACAGGACCATGGTGCGGAGTACGTGAAGCGCGCAGCCGCAGAGGGGCACCAGATATGCACGCACAGCTACGACCATGCACGCGGTAGCGGCCAGAGCACGAACCTGGGCTTCATGTCGCACGAAGAGCGTGTGGCCGAAGTGGAGAAAGGCTACGCCGCCATCGAAGCGGTCACGGGCACGGAAGCCAGCCGCATCTTCCGCGCGCCGGGCGGCAACTTCGGTCCTGAAGTAATACGCAGCATAGGCCCGCTCATCAAGGCGGAAATAGGCTGGAACATCGACTCAGGCGACTGGAACAGGCCCGGCGTCGACGCTATTGTCGAGCAACTGGAAAATGCTTGGCCTGGCTCCATCGTGCTCATGCACGATGGAGGCGGCGATCGCTCGCAGACCGTCGAGGCGCTGAAAACAGCCCTGCCGTGCCTGGAGGA
>NZ_JAVWUP010000106.1:0-9112 GCF_036667095.1 Gordonibacter sp.
GCCTTTCCGTACCCGAGATGCAGCGTGTGTTGAATATGAAAAAAGGACAGATTGAAAAGGCTCTTAAGTATATGACAGTGGAATCTCCTTCGCCCATAGTAAAGATCGATACAAAATGGCACAGTACACCGGCTGCGGAGTCATACCAAGTCGACCAGGAATTCATTCGGAGTATAACCAGTATTAGGAAAGCGGAGCAGCAGCAAATGCAAAACTATATGGAGCATGAGGGCTGCCTTATGGCTTTTCTTCAAAATGCTCTTGACGACCCATCTTCGATGGTTTGCAAAAAATGTAAAAACTGTAATCCGAATGCAATGCTTGATGAATCATGCGATGACGAACTTATCAACCGAGCGAGTCTGTTTCTCCGTAGGAGCTACCTGCCCCTTAATGTCAGAAAACAGTGGCCGAGTAAAGATATGTTCGAGCACTATGATTTCGAGGGGGCTCGTATTCCGAGTGATCTCCAAGCAGAAGAAGGCCGCGCTCTGAGCTTATGGCGTGATGCTGGTTGGGGAAACCTTGTTGCTGAGGGCAAATATACTGACGAGACTTTCCCTGACGAATTAGTTGCGGCTTGCGTGGAGCTCATGAAACACTGGGGTCCCGAACCCGCTCCTGAGTGGGTAACTTGTATTCCGTCGTTAAGTCGCCCTAACTTGGTCAAGAATTTTGCGGTAAGATTGGCGGGTGCACTTGAGATTCCATTTGCTCCTTGCATTGAGAAGGTATGCAATAATGCTCAGCAGAAAAAAATGGAAAACAGTTACAAGCAAGCAAAAAATCTCGATGGTGTGTTCAGCATAAAAAGAGAGTGTTTACACGATGGGCCTTGCCTTCTTGTAGATGATATTGTTGATTCGGGGTGGACATTTACGGTAGCTGTCGCCCTCTTGCGTCAAGCAGGCTGTAGTGCGGTGTTCCCGTTGGCGTTGGCATTGAATTCGCCCAGAATGGATTGAGGATGTTGAGCTTCTTAACGGAAGATACCAAAGTAATCACCCTGCTTTGCGGGGTTTTTGGACAAACTATATCGGAAAAGCCACTGTCTCCAACAGAGTATTCTTCGCTTGCGCAGTGGCTTTTAGGCGAGGGACTACACCCGAAAGACTTACTGCACGGCAATTTAGTTTCAGATGCAGCACTGGGAGCGGGGGTTGACGCGCGGCGGCTAAAGGGACTGCTTGGGCGTGGTGTTCAGTTGGGTTTTGTGGTTGAAGAGTGGCACCGCAATGGCATCTGGGTAATGAGCAGAAGCGATGCTGACTATCCGTCAAGGTTAAAGCAGCACCTGAAAGAGCAGGCTCCGCCACTTCTATTTGGTGCTGGTGATAAAACTCTCCTCAAAGGAGGAGGCCTTGGCGTTGTCGGGTCTCGTAATGTAGATCAGGACGGAGAAGCGTTTGCACGCCAAGTGGCAAGTCTTTGTGCTCGTAATGGCATAATTGTTGTTTCGGGAGGCGCTCGCGGCGTTGATCAGATTTCAATGACGGCGGCTCTTGAGGTTGGTGGTTATGCGACAGGTATACTTGCAGACAACCTTCTCAAAAAAAGCACCAGCCATGAGTTTAGGAAAGGGATTGCCGACGGTCGTCTGATGCTGATTTCACCTTATCATCCTGCTGCGCGTTTTACGGTGGGATCCGCTATGGGCAGGAATAAGTTGATTTACGCAATGTCTGATTTTGGCTTGGTAGTTTCTTCGGACCATAACAAGGGCGGGACTTGGGCTGGCGCTGTGGAAGAGCTCAAGAGGCCTAGATCTCGGTCTGTTTTTGTTCGAATTGGCGATGAGACCCCCTTGGGTAATCACAAGTTACTCGATGTTGGTGCAATTCCTTGGCCAGAGCTAAAGGAAGACATTGGATTGGCACAGCAGCTATGTAATTCAGCTTTATCTCATTCCGAAAAAAAACAAATCGAAAATCTTACACTGTTTGATTCTTTCCCGAGTCACAACGACGAGCTAAAAGGAGACTTTCGGCGTACTATTAAGGATAAAACAGAACGCACAAGCTCCGCACAAGAAAACAATTTGGCAATGAGCGTCAGTTCTCCAAAACATGATGCATCGCTGTACCCTGTGGTGCTACCGGTTCTTTTGGATCAGATCGCAGAACCTGCTTCAATAGAGAAACTAAGTGTAGATTTAGATGTCACTAAATCGCAACTTAGAGTTTGGCTGGATAAAGCTATTGCTGAGGGAAAGGTTGCCAAATTAACCAAGCCTGTGCGATACCAGTGTGCAAATTTGGATTCATGAAGTCATGAAGGTCTAATCCTGAGCCATCCAAGTGAGAAAGTTAGGCCAAACAGGGTTCCACTGGCTAGACGAACAGCAAGCCTACGACGGTAAGCAAGACGCAGGTTCCCAACAGCAGTATCAGCACGCGATAGCTTCCCCCGTCGAAGCGCTCGCGGAAGCTGCCTTCTTTTCCTTTCTGGCTGGAAAAAACAGCCCATACCAAAACCACGCAGTACGCGACGAGCGCGATATTGCTGAGTATGGTTGCCGCTTGGGCGAACAAGTCGCTGCCCGACAAGATGCCCATCTGGTAGGCGATCAGCGTGGCGATCACCGCAAAGCAGGCGACCATGACCCAGGAAACGCATTGGCCCGACTTGTGCGTTCCCTCAGGGTAGAACGTGCCCTTCTTGGTTTTGTCGGGCTTTGCGATCAGGAACAGCCATCGACCCTTCCACAGCTGCACGGCCAGCGCCGCCGTCACGACGAGCAGTACGACTCCCAGAACAATGCGAACGACTTCCATGACGTCTCCCTCTCTAGAGTACCAGCATCAAAACGGGCGACGCGAACACGGCGGCGGCGTAGAACGTGCCGAGCGCGATATTCACGTTGAGGACTTGGGGCATGGCGGCAAGACGCGTATGTGCTGCAAGCGGGTTTTTCAGGAGCGCCGCGATTACCGGATAGGCGGCCAACAGCATAAAGGGCATCACCACCAGCCCGTCGGTGAAGAATACGGCCACCAAGACGACGATAGCGGCAATCCATGCGTAGACCAGCGCATGGTAGAGCTTGCGGGCCTTGGTGCGGCCAAGCATGACGGAAAGCGTGTGCCGCCCCGCTTCGCGGTCCTTCTCAAGGTCGCAGGTGTTGTTCGTGAACATGATAAGCCCCACGCCGATGATGGTGGGCACGGCCCACAGCAGCGCACGCGCATCGAAGACGCCGGTGAGCGCCTGGTAGCTCGCCAGGGGAATAAGCCCCCCCATGACGCCACCGCTGACCAGCTCGCCGAGCGGCAGGTACGACAGCGGGGTCTTGCCGGCCGAATACACCACAACGAACAACGCTCCTACGACACCGATGGCAAGTGGAATCCATCCTGCCACCCAGATGACGTAGGCACCCAGTAGAAAGGCAGCCGCAAGGAAGCCTACTGCAAGGCCTAGCGCAGCCCTCGGATCCACGTTGTTGTACACGAGCACGGCATCCGTCGGATCGACGTTATCGTCGGCCGAGTCAGAGCCTTTCACGTAGTCGTAATAGTCGTTGAACGTGTTCACGGCGGCTTGCATGAGCACGCAGATAGCCAGCAGGGTGCAAGCGACGGTTGCCGACAGGGGAAATCCCTGCGCTGTGGCGCAAGCCACGGCCACGAGCACCGGCAGGATGGCGGCCGGCCAGGTGTGGGGCGCGGCAAGCTGCCATGCCATGCGCACTGTAAGCGGGCCGAACGGTACTGCTGCACGATCGTTGGCAAGCGCGGCGGCGCTCTTTGCCGCGGTCACAGCAGGGAGCGATATCGCGTCGCTCCCTGCTGTGACCGCGGGTTTTCCCGGCGTGCTGCCGGTCGGTCTTTCGGGTGCCGAACATCCCTGTTCATTTGTTTCCTCTTGCTCGCCTGCGCTCATGCCCGTTCTTTTCCTTCCCGTCCCCGGTCTTGTTCGCCTGCGTTCGTGCAGGCCTCCTCGTCGTAGCGCTCCTGCCGCTTGGGCAGCCATTCCGGAGGGGAGGGGCGAAACCGCTTGACCGTCTCGTCCCTCAGCACGGAAGCCAAGCTGCCGAGCGTCTTTAACACGAAGCTGCGTGTTTCGGGATCAAGGCGGGACCCCCGTCCGAGCATCTGGCGCGTGTTGCCCAAAAGCTTCGTCTGGAACTCGGCCCAAGTGCTTGCCTGCGTCGAGACGAACAGGTCGTAGATGGTGTCGATGAAGCGTTCTCGCTCTTCAGGCGTTTTGCTGCGCAGCCAAGCGTCCAAGGTATCGTCGAAGAACCGTGCCGAGGGGTTCAGCTCGTCTTGGTACGAGAAGTCCTCGCCCTCGACGATCCAGGAGAACGGCTCGTGTTGGAACACCGATAGCGCCGAGGAGCGAACGACGCGGTAGTCGGCGCGCCGTTCGAGGATCATGCCGAACGCAGAGGATTCGGGAACCGTTTTGTGCAGCAGCGCGTCGAAAGCGCCGTCGGCCCTGCGAGGCGACGGATCCTCCAGAAACGACGGGCCGTCATGGTTGTAGACGGCCTCGATGCGCGCATAGGCGGCGTCATCTGCAACGAGCGA
Organism: Gordonibacter sp.; assembly: GCF_036667095.1. Classification (NCBI taxonomy): domain Bacteria; kingdom Bacillati; phylum Actinomycetota; class Coriobacteriia; order Eggerthellales; family Eggerthellaceae; genus Gordonibacter; species Gordonibacter sp. Next base: position 4,533 of record NZ_JAVWUP010000106.1, read on the forward strand.
CGCAAACTCGGCCAGGTTGCCACCTTTCGAGTGGCCCGTCACCACAAGGGGACCGCCTGTCGCAGAGGCGACGCCGGACACGTATGCTGCAGCGGTGCACTGGGAGGGGATGACGCTTTTGAAGCACAGGTTGAAATCTTCCTTCCAGCCGGCGAAGCTGCCGTCGGTGCCGCGGAACGCCAAACAGGCTCGCTCTCGTATGCCCTCGGTTCCGTCGGCCAAGAAGAACGTCGTAGCCGAGAACTGCTTTTCTACGGCATCGGACCGTTCGTTGGCGTAGAAGGCGAGCGTCACGTTGCGGTAGCGCCTGCTCGCCATGAGCGCTTGCAGAAACGTCCGCGTGTCTTTCGCGTCTTCGAGCCAGCTCGCGCGGGTGAGTGCGTCCCAATCCGAGAGCGATACGACGTCGTGCAGCAGCACGCGCGCATCCGACGCCGGGTCGACCAGCGTGCACGCTTCGAAATTGAAGTAGGAAAGCGTCGAGAACACAAGGCTGTCTGCGGGATTAAACGGGGATTCCGCGAACGTCCTTTGATCCTCTTGCATATACGATACGATATTGCTCATGGAACCATTGTATCCGAAAAGGAAGGAAGCGTGAGGGCCACCATGCGGGTTTGCAAGCCAATAGCCGTGCGCTACGGCGAAACGGACATGATGGGCATCGTCTACCACGCCAACTATCTGCTGTATTTCGAGGATGCACGCACGGCGTCGTCGATGCGGGCACGTTCAAGCCGGTCAGCATGAAAAAGCAGGTACCCGAGCTCTACGAACGCTACCTTGAGGCCATGGAGCCTGAGGAGGGAAGGGTGTGAACGGAAGCACGCTCATGGATTTCGCTATCCTCGATGCTATACAAGAGCACCTGCGCTCGCCGTTCCTCGACGCGGTGATGCCCTTCGTGACGCATCTGGGCGACCTCGGGATCGTATGGCTCGTGACGGCAGCCGTGCTCGTTGCGCAGCCGAAACGTCGAGTGTACGGTATCGCCGTTGTCGTGGCACTGCTGCTCACCGTCGTCGTGGGAAGCCTTGTCTTGAAACCTCTCGTCGGACGGATGCGCCCTTACGATGTAGTCGGTGGATTCCCGCTGCTCATCCCGCCGCCCACCGGCGATTCGTTTCCCTCGAACCACTCTATGGCCTCTTTTGCGGCGGCTACCGTGATCTGCCTTTTGCCCCGTGCAGGGCGCGGCGTTACCGCAGCGAAGATCGGCGCGATCGTGGTTGCGGCCCTCATCGCATTCTCGCGGCTGTACCTCTACGTGCATTTCCCCAGCGATATCCTGGTGGGTGCCGTGCTGGGCGTGGCGCTCGGCTTCGCCGCCGTGGCGCTCGCAAAGCGGTTCATGCCCCAGCCTAAACCGCCTGCCGGAGGCGCAGTGCACCCTTGAGGTCGACCGTGACCTGTCGGTCTCGATATGTGCCAGCAGGTGTTTCGGCGTGAACTGCTCGGCCTCAGATGGGGGTCTCGGAATTGCCCAGTACCGTGGTGCCGATAGCTATCTTGTCTTCGTCAACCATGGCACGACATAGGCGAGGCGCTTTTTTCTTGACGGATCCGTTATGGCTCAGAGGTCGTCCTTGGCAAAATAGGCATCGAGTTCGCGCTCTTTGCCGTAGGTTTCCAGCATCCGCCTCGCCACGGTTTGCGCGATCGGGCTCAAGTCGTGGCGGAATACGAACACCGCGTCCATCTCGAGAGGTGCATTGATCAACGGCCGCATGCAAATCTGATCGGTGACCAGGTTCTTCGCATACTGGCTTTGGATGATGAAAAAATCATCGCTCGTGGATACCCGCGCCAGCATCAGGTTCTTGTCATGTAGGAGCGGCTCGACCTCGATGCCGTGGTTCTTGAAGGCGGTCTTGTACAGCTTACCCTTGTAGGGGCTCGTCTGAATGACGGTCTTTCCTTGCAGGTCGGCCTTGAAGTCGACGTATTCTTTTCCCGCCAGAGGATTGTCCATACTGAGCAGGACCGCAAGTGCGTCTTCGTCGAGTTTGATGGTGGGAAGGCCCATATCCTCAGGTGGATTGAGGGAGAAGGCGAATTCCATATCTCCTGCGGCAATGGCGTGCCAGTAAGCGGGATGGTCGCCGTCGACCACTTCGATTTTGATGAGCGGATCGTCTTGGAAGCTGGCGAACAGGGCTCTTTTCTGGTCGTATCCGAAATACATGCTGAGCAGGCCCACGCGAATAAGCTCCGGTGCCGTTTCGCCCGTTTCTTGGATCTCGGTTAGGCAGGCTTCCCAAAGCCGATCCTCTTCGCGAATGCAGCGCAGCAGGATTCGTCCCGCCTCCGTCAATCCGACGCCTTGCTTGCCGCGAATGAAGAGGCGAGCGCCTAGGCGCTCCTCGAGGCTTCGCATACTCTTCGACAGACCTTGACGGGAAAGGTAGAGCTCCTGTGCCGCCTGTGTGATGTTGCCTGTTGCGCACAGTACGCAGAAATACCGTTTCTGATCTGCGTCCATGTAAAATCTCGCCATAGAAGGCCCCTTTTTGGCAGGCAGACCTGCCTTCTCGCCCGATTGGCCAAACGTAAAGTCGGCCGGGCAACCCCATCCCCTTGACTTGCAGTATAGACAAACTGCACGCTCGCATGAAGTCCTCTCTTCGTATCTGCTCCCGCCTTTGCGGTTGATCAGATAGGGCTGCACCCTCCTGACAGGGAGTTATAGCTATGCGTAAACCTTGAGTTTGCGTATGGGGACCAAGAAGAGTTTCTTTTCTCGGAGTGCCGGCATTGCGTATATTCGTCATGTACCGCGGGCAAGGCCCGCAACAAACAGGGAAGGGGAACACCATGGGAAATCTGACCAGAAGGGACCTGCTCAAGGGGCTGGCCATCGGATCGGTAACAGCGGCTTCGGCAGGAGCGCTTGTTGCCTGTGCACCTGCGCAGAAGCAGCCAGAAGGCAATGCGCGCAAATCAGCAGGCGAGTTGATGTATGCGAAGCGCAAGGGCGACGTTGCAAGCATGACCCAAAGCGAGACCGATGTGCTGGTCATCGGTGGCGGCGGAGCCGGTATCTGTGCGGCCTTGAGTGCCGCTGAGCAGGGTGCCCAGGTGGTGCTGTGCGAGAAGACGAGCGTCCTCGGCGGCGCCACGATGCTCTCGAGCGGCAAGATCCCCGCCGTTGGCACCAAACAGCAAGCCGGCATGGGCGAAACGGACAGCGTGGAAGCCTGCGTCATCGACATCATGCGTCCGAGTAATTACAGCGTGCGTCCTGACCTGGTGTACACCGTTACCGAGCAGTCGCGCGATATCGTTGAGTGGACCGAGTCGCACGGTGCCGTCTGGAACATCGACGCTGCCCTGTACTACGGCCAGACTGCGCACCGCATGCATACGACCGAGAATGCTGGCAAGGGCCTGACTGACGCCTTGATAGCCAGTATGGGAGGCAATCAGGCCATCAAGCAGATGCTCTCATGCGAGATACAGGGCCTCGTACTTGACGACGAAGGCGAGGTTGTCATAGGCGCTTACGGTAAGAGCGGGAAGGACCAAGTTGCCATCATCGCCAAGAACACCGTCCTCGCCTCGAGCGGCTTTGCGAACAACCCTGGAATGCTGGCCCAATACTGCCCCGAGGCCGTCGACGCCTTCAAGCGGGTTGCCCCGGGCGCTACCGGAGAAGGCATCCTTTGGGCGCAGGAGCTGGGAGTCGAGTTGCAGAACATGGGATCTTACCAAGGGCATGCCTTCCATGGCGTGGACAACGACGAGACCCTTGAGCAGGCCATGGCAAACAACGGCGGCATCATTGTGAACCAGGAGGGCAACCGCTTCATGAGCGAGTACGGCGGGTACTCGGAGCTTTCCCCGCATATTCTCGCTCAGACCGATCGCATCGCCTATCTGTGCTTCACCGATGCCCAGGTTGCCAAGAGCCTGAAATTCCCCGGATGGGACAAGGCGGGTATCGTCAAGAAGGGCGCAACGGCAACCGAGCTTGCAGCGGCCATTGGCGCTGACGCGGCAACGCTGGAAAAGACGATCTCCGAGTACCAAGCAGCGCTTGGGAAAGGGGAGGACAAGTTCAACCGCTCGCACCTGCCTGCAAGCTTCGACGGTCCGTACTATGCGCTCAAGATAACCGGCGAGATCCGCCACACGCAAGGTGGTATGCCTACCGACGTGGCTGGCCACGTGCTACGCGCCGACCGGAGCCTCGTCCAGGGCCTGTATGCCGCAGGGGGCTGCACTGAGGGCTTCTCGTGCCGAGGCGGCGCTGCCTACATGAGCGGCAACGGCCTGATCCAGGCCCTGGTGTTCGGAAAGATCGCCGGAGCGGCGGCTGCAACGGAGGATAAAGAGTCCGCTCAGCTGGTTGAGTGGAAGAAAGGCAGCATCGACGCTTACCAGTAGGTGCCAGGTCGGTTTGCCCGACGCGTAGCGGCAGAAGCAATGCCCTCAGAGCAACTCTAAGGGCATTGCCTGTACTCGCAGCAAAAACCGGCATGAGCGCGTCAGAGCAGATAATTAGAGTTACTCTAAGTAAAAGCGTCGTACGGCACAATAGGTGCATCCAGGTATCGGCAAGGATGCTCTGGTGCGCGAGG
>NZ_JAVWUP010000107.1:0-4515 GCF_036667095.1 Gordonibacter sp.
AGGGCATATTCCTGACCCGTTTCCTGGACACTCGCGTAATACAAGGCCGCTAGAATGATGAGTGGCAGAATTATCAAGGAAGACGGTCATAAACCATAGAATGTTATGTAAAATATAACGCAACATCTTTCAATGTATTTGAAAGGACTGCGCTATGGCCGAAATCAGACCTGTTTCAGATTTGCAACGAAAAGTCGGGGAGATTACCGACCTGGCAAAGAGCACCAAAGAGCCGATATACCTTACTAAAAATGGTTCAAAACACCTTGTGCTTATGGATGCAAATGCCTTCGATGAACTTGCGTCGCGCGTTCAAAAAGCCAGCAAGGATGCATAGTATGGCCAAGTACTGTTTGTCGCTTACGGGGGCAGGAACATATCAAACCGAAACCGTCGCGGTAGCACGCGCATTCCTCGAGCGCGGGGACTGGGTTGAAGTTCGCAGGCTTATTGTCGACGAGAACCTACTCTTATTGAATACGGATGGCAATCGCAAGAGGATTGGCGGGGAAATCCTAAAGCGTCTCAAGACGCTGAATAATCAAGAAATCGAGCTCTATGCGAATGCTGTAGGTGATGACCTCGCGGCGATTACGTGGATATCACTATGCAGAACATATCCACTTGTAAAGTCGTTTGCTCAAGAGGTTTTGGTTAAGCGGTATGCTCGCATGATCCCGGATTTGCCGCACACCACCTATGATGCCTTTGCCGACGACCAACGTTTTGAGCACCCTGAGTTCGCTGCCCTTACGCAAAAATCGCAGGACAAAGTTGAGATTCGAGTATTTGGGTTTCTACGAGACTGCCATCTCATAGATCGTAGCTACCACATCACGCCTTTGTATGTGAGTCCCCGTTTTGTAGAGATCGTGTCTCAAGAGCACGAAGAAGACCTTGCTTTGTTTCCAAAGGTAGGTGTTTTACTATGACAAAATCGTTCCCCCGCATTTCGTCGGCAGATGCACGACAGTTCATCATCGACCATCTGACCGACGACACCTTTCTCGGTCGCGGCGGATATACACTTAGGCAGAATCTTTATGTTCTACCGTATTCTCCCGCCCAGGAAAACGATGCCAAAGACCTCATAAAAGCGATGTGCGAGCACGACTTGCCTCTAAAAAGCGTCAGCGCCGAGAACATAAACCTGTACGATATTGTCTTGAAGTTCTTGGATGAAAAAGACATATGGAATGCTCTTTGTGAAGCGGAGCGAGATGCCGATCGAGAAGACATCATCATGATGCTTCAAGATACGGTTAGCGTCTCAGATGTGATTCAACCCGCTGTAGAGGAGAGACTCCGGTCGAGCGAATGCGACCTAGCTTTCATTACGGGGATTGGCGAAACGTTTCCCTACATTCGCACGCATGCATTGCTAAATAAGATCGAAACGGACAAGCCTATCGTTTTCGTTTTTCCAGGCGAATACCGGCAGTACGCAGATGGATCAACCTCGCTCGATATCCTAAACATCCCTTCTCAAACAAACGGGGGATATTACCGGGCTACGTCAATATTTGAATTGTAAGGAAGGCGCGATATGCTATTCGAGGATATGTACGCAAAACCAATCAACCGCCCTATTGATCCGGTTGTAAAACCTGACAGCATCAGCCACTTAGCTAACGAGCTCGACGAATACGTTGTAACTTCCGAGCTCGAAGGACATCTTCTGCGCTTCTTCGAAGAATACAACGATGTTGATACAACGGGAAACGGAGCTTGGATATCGGGCTACTTTGGAAGCGGTAAATCTCACTTACTGAAGATCTTAGCTATGATGCTAGAAGATAAAGAAGTTGATGGAAAGAAGTCATTCGATTACATCCTGCCAAAGATTCAAAGGAACCCCTCTCTTAAAGGTGCAATGGAAGTAGCACGAGTCAAACATCCCAGCGAATCTATCCTGTTCGACATTGGCGTGGCAGCACCGAACCAAGGGCGTTCAGAAGCAAACCCAATCCTCGCCGCGTTCAGCAAGGTATTCAATGCTCATTGCGGTTACTATGATGGCGATCAGCAGCATATTGCCGAGTTGGAATACGATCTTGACAAGGCTGAGAAACTCGAAACATTTACGGGGCTAATCGAAGAGATGACGGGCAAGCCCTGGGTTCAGGTTCGCTCGCAGGCTCTTCTAGACGCTGCAAAGATCACTAAAGCGTTCGATCAGGTAAGCGGTAATCCCGATGGGTATACGCGAAACGTTATCCAGTATTATCGCGACACCTACACGCCGAGCGTGGATTCCTTTTCTAAACGAGTTAAGGAGTACATTGACAAGCATGATGCCGGCTTTCGCCTGAACTTTTTCGTGGATGAAATCGGGCTTTACGTTGCCGGAAATCCTGAGCTGATGGTGAAAGTGCAAGATATCGCTGCGGCACTGAACACTGCCTGCGAACGAGATTCTTGGATACTGGTTACCTCGCAGGAAAACGTCGAGGACGTCTTGGGTGAAATGAAGAAGAAGTCCGCAAACGACTTTTCGAAAATCCAAGCACGCTTCGAGGTAAAGATACTTCTGACCTCGAAAGACGCGAATGCGGTCATCAAGGAGCGTTTGTTAAAGAAGAGCGCTGAGGCAGTGCCTGAAATTGAGTCTATGTATGATCAGTACAAGGACGACTTCCGAGTTCTTTTCGATTTTGCAGACGGCTCAAAGCACTACAAGAACTATGCAGACAAACAGGATTTTGTAGACACTTACCCGTTTGTTCCTTACCAATTCGACCTGTTTATTACCGCAATGCGCAGGTTGTCAGATTTTAACGCCTTTACGGGGCGGCACCACTCGACGGGTGCCCGTTCGATGCTGGGAGTCTTTCAAGGAGTCGGGGCAAGCCTTGTTTCCAGCGGCGGAAACGGACTCTCTGGTTCAACGGAAGACAGGACGCTTGCCACGTTCGACTCGATGTTTGAAGGCCTTCGCAATTCCCTCAAGGGTGAAGTATACGGACAGATTACGATAGCCGAGAACAATCTTGTCGATAACCCCATGGCCATACGCGTATTGAAAGCGCTGCTTCTTGTGAAGTACTGCGATGACTTCAAAGCAACGGCCGGAAATATTCGCGTACTGCTCTATGGCTCCTTTGCCCAAAACACCTCGCAGCTTGAACAAGAAATCAAAGACTCACTGGCCGAGCTGGAACGGCAAGTGTATGCTCATCGCAGCGCCAACAGCAATGTGTATGAATATCTCACCGATGAGGAAAAAGACATCGAGAAGGAGATACGAAACACCGAGGTCACTGTTTCGGAAATCGAGAACTGCATTGCAGAGATGCTGAAAGACATCGTTGGCTCTCACCGCGCAACCTATCGAAACGGCTCGTTTGAGCACTCCTTCAACTACAACCTGCGTATCGACGGAGACAATCAAGGCCAACAGCGCCACGATCTGACGGTAAACATTATTACCGACCCGGCAGTTTCCAATGGCTCTCTTGGGGTGATACCCACGGCACCCAAGACGCTTTCGGTGGCATTGAAAGACGCAAACGAGTATCTAAACAACGTGCGTATCTATATGCAAACGCAAAAATATGCGAACCTCAACAGTGGGTCCGGAGAGGTTCGGGCTGCGATAGTGTCAGATAAGCGCAAAGACGCTGCGGCACTTCATCAAAAGCTCCGACAAGATTTCACTGATCTTCTGACAAATGCCCTGTATAACGCAGGCGGCGTTGACGTTACCGGTCAGCTATCGGGATCGGGGAAGGATATCCTGGCGGCGGGTGTACAAGAGCTCATTCGTCGTTCGTATACGGGGTTGCAGCAGCTGCGCAAGCATATCACCGATAATGATGTGTACCAGAACTGCCTTGCCGGTCAGTTGTTTGTAAACGCTGCGTGCGAAGAGTACGTCGAAACCGTCTTTAGCAGAATCGGCCTTTTGAGTAGTGCGAGTGTTATCACGATTGGCGGAGACGGCACCTCGAGTCTTATCGCATATTTCTCAAAAAACGAGTTCGGATGGCCTGATGTTGCGGTTCGCAATGCACTCGCATCGCTATATCGCAACAGGCGTATTGAGATTCGCAAAAGCGGTGCGCTTGTTGAAGATACAACTCTTGCGGACGCTTTGAAGAGAAATATCGATATGGGGAAATACTCAGTCAGCAAAACTGCGACGGTAAGCGCAGAACAGCTTGCTTTGATAAACCAGGCATACCGCAAAGTGACCGGAGTCAATCCGTCCGATTCAGACGCGAAAGCCATAGGCGCAGACCTTGTTGCGTATTTAACAAACCAAATCTCTCCAATAGAGGCTACCTCGTCACAAGCCAGTTCCTATCCTTTTGCTCAACAGTACCAAGACAACCTGTCCTTCTTGCGGGGCATTACAACAAATGCGTCGAACGATAGCAAATGGGTAATAGAACAATTTCCACAGAAGGCAGATGAGGTAGCGCGTGTCCTGAAGGATCTTTCGTCGATGAAGCAGTTTGTGGATGGCTCGCCGATAGCGACAAAGTGGCAAGAGGTAAAAAGCTTCAAAGACCA
>NZ_JAVWUP010000107.1:4615-9040 GCF_036667095.1 Gordonibacter sp.
GGATGCAGAGTCAGAGAACGGCAAAGCAGTTAACGAAGGAGGCAGCACTCCGCCACTCACGTCACCCGCTGTCGTAACCACTCCGATGTCTCACTGCCGTGCCACAGCATATTCGAAGCCCGCTATAGAAAACGAGCAAGATGTCGATGCCTACTTAGCGGCATTACGTGCAGACTTGATGAAAGAGATTAACTCGGGCCACATCGTCATGAAGCAAGGGTGAAAACGTGGACATCGATATCACAGAAATTGAGAACAGACTTGCAGGTTATTTCGGTAATGGGAAAAGACTTGTCTTCTGGGAAGATACCTCTGGCGACTATGCAGAGGTGGCAGATTCGATCGTTGTCGAAGGTGCCAAGCTGCTCAATGTGACAAAGCAAGAGATAGCGTCGAAGCGACACATCCTACGCGAGTGCCCCACTGACAATTTCGTGCTATATCGCTGTGGAGACATTCCCAAGGAAACAGATGACTTCCTGCTTGATCTAAAACTTGCAGCAATCCCCTTTACGTGCAGCATGGAAGGTCTTTGGGCAGAGGAGTGCTCAATCAAGCCCCAGCTTGCACACGTGTGTGCCATGCATTCTAGGTTTTTCAACTCCAAAGAACGCAAGGCTAGGTTGAGGGATACGGGCCTTGCAAAGAACACCGAAGAAAATCTGCGTTTTGCAATAATTGCTACTTGTGTCGGTTCTCCAGAATCGACAAACAGAGATGCGGCGCGAGACATAGTGAAGCGTTTGCTTGTTGAATATGCAAAGGGTAAGCAAGCGACCCTCCAGCTAATCGTGGAATGTGGATTAGGTACTTCCCTGTGGGGCTGCATAAACCGGCTGCTCGACTACGAAGTGGCAAAGGGAGAAGAGCCCACCATCGCCGATCTTGCCTACCAGATGGTTTTGACACAATGCGCACCGTTACTCCGCGACAATGTGTCTGTACTGTCTAACGACGCAAAACGTATCATGGACACGTTGGCGAAAGATGTAAGGACAAGAGATGCCTACGAGTTCATAATCAACGAAACAAAGGAGACGATTGTATCTCGGATCGATTTAGATATGCGCACCCCTGAACAGATCGGCTCCCTTGATGCACTGCCGGACTTCGATGAATGGATTCTGAGCTCTTATGTATCTCAGGTGAACCTTGGAGCGCTGCCATCCTCGCAAGTCGAAAAGACACGCACCTTGCGCAAATACGGTATCTGGAGCGCAAACTATGACTTGCATTATCAGGCGATAATCTCGGTAGCAGTGTTTTTCGAGCAGGAAGCCTGCTACGAAGCGACGGTGTCCTCGAAGACTTCGGTAGCGGCGATCTTTGAGACATATTGTTCGCAGTGGTATCAAATCGATACGGCCTATCGACGATTCTTCGTGGCATACAGGGAACTCGGCAACGGTGGGCGCTTTAAAGCCGCACTTGAAGAAACAAAAGAGAAAATACTTGCGGCATACAATCGCTTCCTCATAGACCTCACCGATCGCTGGCAGCTTCATCTTTTCGACGAAGAAGGCACCTACCCGCCTGCTTCTCTGTCACGGCAGGACAGATTCTTCCGAGAAGAGGTTGAGAAGAGCTTCCCCAAGGCAGAGAAAGGTCGCCGTGTTGGCGTCATCGTGTCCGATGCCCTGCGCTTTGAAGCTGGGAAGGAACTAACTGCCCGGTTAAACGCGTCAAGCGTAACGGGTTTGCGTGGTAAGGCGCAAGCGGCGTGTAAGGGTGCGGCGTGTATGCTGCCAAGCTATACGCAACTGGGCATGGCTGCATTGCTCCCCGATGGAGATATGCAAATCAATCCGGGAACAGAAAACGTCTTTAAGGCAGATGTGCCCACACAAGGATTGCTCAACAGGCAGAGAATCATTGAAACCAGAATCGATGGTTCTTTGGTTCTGAAAGCTAAAGACGTGCTCGCTAATGGCTTGCCGGATGCTCAAGAAGCACCGCTCATCTACCTGTACCACAACGTCATCGATGCTCGAGGCGACAAACGTGACACCGAGGGAGAAGCTTTTGAGGCGTGTGATGAAGCGTTCAATCAAATAGAGAAGCTTGTGGCAGACCTTCTGCGCGCAGGCTGCGGGAAGGTGTTCATAACGGCCGACCATGGCTTCTTGTATCAAGAGCAAAGTGTCGAAGAATACCAATATGCCGATGTTCCAAACTTGAGTCAGCTTGCAACCATCGACGAAGCCAACCTTTCACATAGCAGACGTTACATCGTGAGCACGACCGCCCCGCAAAACGACATGCTTATCGAATACGCACCCGCAGCTCTTTCCTTAGAGGGCGACTGCAAGATAGTGCTCCCAAAGGGCATCACGCGCCTTAGGTTGCGCGGCAGTGGAGCGCGCTACGTGCATGGAGGCGCGTCTTTACAAGAAAACGCTATTCCGGTGGTTACCGTCCAAGCTGTCAAGCAAGAGCAAGCGGGCCATCCCACTGACGTGCAGGGATTCGCGTGTGGAAGGACCACCATCACAGGTCCTACGGTCTCGCTGACCGTCTATCAAACCGAACCTTGCAGCGCATCGGTGCTACCGCAGACGGTGAAAGTTGGCGTGTATGCGAAGGACGAGCCCACAAAGCTGCTGAGTGTCAACGAGCACTCTATTGAGCTTTCGAGCGCCTCACCGAATTCGGACGACCGGAAAACTACAGTCACGCTTGATGTCACTAACGACATAGATGATTATGCCAGCGTTACGGTGCGTATCTCGAAAAAAATTGGGAACACGAATCGCTATGATACTGCGTGGGAGTGCGAATACTCAGTGAACAGGGCTTTCGGGAATGATTTTTAGCGAAGGGAAATAACGTGGATTCGAACAAAATCAAAAACCTTGCAACGGGTGCGCGAGAGGCTCTTCGCGCAGAAGTCAATGCACGGTTTGACGCCGTACTGGCACCCGACAGCGCCGAGCGCCTCGACAACCCGAATAGCATCCATGTTATCGAGGCCGCCATCAGCGACAGGGGGCGCGACCACGTTGTCGACCAAGCCGCCTACACTTGGTTCAACCGTCTGTGCGCTTTGCGCTACATGGATGCCCGAGGATACACGCCTGTTCCTGTGGTTACGCCGCGCAAAGGCTCAACGCAGCCGGCCATTCTGACAGATGCCACCCAAGGTGTGTTCGCCCCAGAATACCAGATGAGCCGCCTTATCCGTGACCGCGTTTCAAGCCTACTCATGGGCACCACGCCGTCCGACAACGCAACGGAAGCGGCGTATGCGCAGCTTATCGGTGCTGTGTGCGCGCGCTACGCTGGACCTATGCCGTACCTGTTCGAAGAAGAGGTGGCATCGAGTTTGCTTATGCCTCAAGGGTTGCTGTCTGAAGGCAGCATCTTGCAGCGCATCGTGGAAGATATGGACGACAACAACTGCGCCTCGGTTGAGGTTCTAGGCTGGCTCTATCAGTACTACGTTGCCGAGAAGAAAGACGAGATATTCGCCTCGAACAAGAAGCGTGGTGCAGACGAGATCGGCCCGGCCACGCAGCTGTTCACTCCTAACTGGATTGTGCGTTACATGGCAGAGAACTCATTGGGGCGTATCTGGATGCTGAACAATCCCAGTTCAGGCTTGCGTGATGCCATGGAATACTACATCGAAGGCGAGACGCCCGATGAGTATTTGAAGGTGTATTCTGCAAGCGAACTGAAGGTGCTCGACCCTGCCTGCGGTTCGGGTCATATCTTGGTGTACTGCTTTGATCTGCTGTTTTCCATGTATGAAGAAGAAGGTTGGCAGCCCGAGGATATTCCGGCAATGATTCTGCAGAACAACCTCTACGGTTTCGAGATTGATGGCCGTGCCGGAGAGATTGCCAAGTTCGCGCTTGAGATGAAAGCACGCGAGAAAGACCCACAGTTTTTCGACCGCCACATTGATGCAATGGTGTCGGTACTGGAGCCGGTACGCTTTAGCGAAGATGAGCTAAATGAGGCAGGGTTACTTGCTGGCAATACGCCTCTGTTGGAGGCGTTCGACCACCTCGACGAAATAGGCAGCTTGTATGTGCCCGAACTATCCGATGAGGTGTTTATCGATAACGCCATTGAGAATCTGGAACGCTCAAGCGGCATGTTCGCCGAAAAGACCATTGAGAAACTGCGAAAGATGAAGGAACAGATACAGAAATTAAGTCAGAAGTTTTCAGCCGTGGTGGCAAATCCGCCGTATATGCCCACAAGCTCCCTTGAACCGTGGGCAAAAGAATGGGTGCAAAAAAAGTATGCTGATGCCAAATCAGATTTCTTTGCGGCATTCGTTCTGCGAAACTTGCATTTTGCTGATAAAGCTGGCGAACTTGGGTTCATGACACCTTTCGTGTGGATGTTCATTTCGTCATACGAAGGACTCCGAAAGAAGTTGATTGATTCACACACGATAACATCGCTTATCCAGCT
>NZ_JAVWUP010000108.1:0-8889 GCF_036667095.1 Gordonibacter sp.
AAGGAGCACGCAACATGACGGAAGTGCAGAAGAGTATGGCCTTGTTCTCGGGCTCGGCTAACCCCGAGCTTGCCGACGAGATCGCGAAGGATCTGAACGCTTCGCTCGGCAACGTCAAACTCGAGAAGTTTGCAAACGGCGAGATCTATGCGCGTTACCAGGAAAGCGTCCGCGGTGCCGACGTGTTTCTCATCCAATCCGTGTGCGGTGTCGAGGGCTTCGACGTGAACGATGCGCTCATGGAGCTGCTCATCATGACGGATGCCGCCAAGCGCGCTTCGGCTCGTTCCGTGTCGGCGGTCGTGGCTCATTACGGTTATGCGCGCCAAGACCGCAAAGCTGCGCCGCGCGAGCCCATCACCGCCAAGCTGGTGGCCGACTTGCTGGCTGCGTCAGGCGTGGACAACGTCATCACGATCGACTTGCATCAGGATGCCATCCAGGGCTTTTTCGACCTGCCGGTGAACCATATGACGGCCATGCCCATCTTCGTGGACTACTTCAAGAGCATGGGAATGGACAAGGACAAACTGTGCGTGGTGTCGCCCGACGTGGGACGTGCAAAGGCTGCGAAGAAGTTCTCCACGTTTCTTGACTGCGACATCGCTATCATGCACAAGGATCGCCCCAAGCACAACCAGGCCGAGATCACCGCGCTCATCGGCGACGTGACGGACAAGATCTGCATCTTGAACGACGACATGATCGACACGGCCGGCTCGCTGGTTGCGGCGGCCTCCACGCTGAAGGCCAAGGGTGCCTCGCAGGTGTACGCATGCGCCACGCACGGCCTGTTCAGCGGCCCGGCGTACGAGCGCATCGAGAATTCGTCCATCGAGGAAGTGGTGGTTACGAACACGGTTCCCGTGCCGCTTGCCCGCCAGACCGGCAAGGTGAAGGTGCTTTCCGTTGGCCCGTTGTTCGCCAAAACCATCAGCAACGTGTACAGCAACGGCAGCGTTGCCTCGCTGTTCGAATAGGTTGCCATGTATCTGATCGTGGGCCTGGGGAATCCGGGCGAGGAGTATGCGCATACGCGGCATAATGCCGGGTTCGATGCCGTGGACGCCATTGCCGAGGAGGTGGGTGCGCGCTACTGGAAGACGGAGTGCGGCGCGCTCACGACGAAAGGCGTCTACCGCGACCACGACATGGTGTTGGCGAAGCCCCAGAGCTTCATGAACACCTCGGGTGGGCCAGTGAAACAGCTGATGAACGCCTATGGAGTGGGTCCAGAACAGCTTATCGTCATCCACGACGAACTGGATATCGACCCCGGCACGGTGCGCGCGAAGCATGGCGGCGGGCATGCGGGGCACAACGGCCTGCGTTCTATCTGCGACAAGTTAGGTACCCGCGACTGGCTGCGCGTCCGCGTGGGCATCGGCCGCCCGCCGGGGCGCATGAACGTGGCAGACTATGTGCTGTCGCTTCCCAAAAAAGAAGCGGCTGACGATTTCGTCCAGGCTGTTGGCCTTGGGTCGCAGGCGGCTCTCTCGTTGGTGCAGGTGGGATTGGAGAAGACCCAGCAGGCTTTCAATTAGCGGGCAGGGTTCTTTGATGACTTGTTGTGCGGGCGTCCGATAAGGGCGCCCGTGTTCGTTTCAGCAGGATGCGGCCGTTTTTCGCTGCTGCTGGCCAGTTGCAAAGGGATATACTGCTTGCAGGCAAAGGGTAGGAGGCATGCATGGGGAATATTCTGAAGGGCGATCGGGCGCGGGTGTATGCGCTGTTCGCTATCGTCATGCTGGCCTCGGCGCTGGGCAACCTTTCCCAAACGGCGGTCAACGCTATGCTACCGGAGATCATGGACGAGTTCTCGCTGGAGGTAGGCTTGGGGCAGTGGCTCACCACCAGCTACATGCTGATGCTGGGTATTACGGTACCGGCGGCCACTTACCTGTCTCGGCGGTTCTCGACGCGGCAACATGTGTTCATAGCCCTGGCCTTTTTCCTGGTAGGTGTACTTGCCGCAGGTTTTGCCGCCAACTTCGCCATGCTTTTGGCGGGGCGTGTGTGCCAGGCGGTTTCGGCGGGCTTTCTGCTTCCCCTCATGCAAACTATCGCTATGACGCGCTTTCCCGAAGGACGGCGTGCGACGGCTATGGGCATCGCAGGTATTGCGATGGGCTTCGCGCCGAATATCGGCCCTACGGTCGGCGGGGCTTTAAGCTTCTCGTTTGGCTGGCGCAGCTTCTTTTTCGTGCTGTTGGTGGCGGTCGTGGTCTTGGCTTTTGCTACGGCGCTGCTCGTGCGCGGCGGCGAGGCCGACCGCACAGCGCGGTTCGACACACTTTCCTTCATGCTCTCGGCGTTGGGCTTCGGCGGGTTGTTGCTGGGCTTCTCGCAGGCCAGCAGTTTTTCGTTTACGAGCCCCTTCGTGTGGGCGCCGCTTGCGTTGGGCGCGATGTTTCTGGTGCTGTTCGTGCGGCGGCAGAAGCGTATCGATGATCCGCTTATCAACATGGAGATCTTTGCCTCGCGCCAGTACACGATCGGCTTTGCCGTACTGTGCCTGCTGCATGCGTCGTTTATGGGCGTGACGCTGGTTATTCCGCTGTACGTGGAGCAGCTGTGCGGAGGAACGGCGCTTGACGCAGGCATCGTCTTGTTGCCCGGCACGCTGGCGGCCTTGCTCTTGAACCCGTTGGCGGGTGTGCTCGCCGACCGCTTCGGCATTCGTCCGGTTGTGTTCGTGTCGGGTGCGTTGCTGGCGGTAGGCTCGGTGCTCATGGTGTTTCTGGACGAGAGCACGCCGCTTATGGTGACCATGCTCTGCCAGGCCGTACGCGCCTTCGGCGTGTCGGGTCTGATGGGGCCGCTTATCTCGTGGAGCCTTGCGGGACTACCGGGTCGTACCGTTACCGATGGCAGCTCGTTTTCTATCGCAGGGCGACAGGCGTGCGCCTCTCTGGGCACTTCAGCTATGGTGCTGCTCATTGCGGTCGGTGGGGGCGCGGGAGCGGCTCCGGCATTGCCGTTCCAGCTGGCATTCGCTTTTTCGGCTGCGTTCGCGGTGGCCACGTTCGCGTTTATCGCGCTCAAGGTGCGCTGACCTGCTTGTGCCTTCTGGGCAAGAGGCTGGCTGATTTTTTGCTCGCAGTTCGACGTAATAGTCCTTTTTTGAACATATATGTTGACAACATAGATGCTCTAGGAGTATATATGTTTATGTCATATAGATGGCGTCGAAGGCGAAGGTGCAAAGTCCCGCACGTGGGAACCGAAGGGGCACACGATGACCTCCGTGTCCGAATATGCGTGAAGGCTGGCGCATGCGGGTAAAGGCGACGCTGAGGAGTGTATGTGCGAAGGAAGGGGCGATGCCTATGCCGCAAGGTGATTGTGGCGAGGGTGCGCGACGGCAGCCTTGTTGCCGGCGACGCGGTGGGGGCGGCGGTGCCTTGGTGGAACCTGCGGCGCTGGCGGCCTTGCTCTATGCCGATGGTTACGGTTACGACATGCGCCGGACCATCCTGGACATGACCAACGGCGAGATCGATGTGGATGTGGGCGGTTTGTACCGTTCGCTGCGTCGGCTGGAAGATGAAGGTGCCGTGGCCTCGCGTTGGTGCGAGGAGGGCTCCGGTCCCCGTCGGCGCGAATATGAGCTGACAGAGCAGGGCATGGAGTTGGCAGAACGATGGCTGGACGCTTTGCGGACGCGTCAGCGGCTCGATGAGTTGCTGGTAGGCTTGCTGGACGGTGGCCTTGCAAAGGCGGGGCGCTCGCCCCTGCTGCCCGGCACTGAAGGATAGTACCGGCCAGCTCGGTTTGCTGCTGTTGAGAGACGGCGCGGATCGGTTCGGTTTGCTGGGTTAGAGGTCATGTCGCGGGGTCTTGTTCGGCTTTGCGTGCGATTGGAGCAATGCTAGGTTGCTGTACCGGGGCTTCGCAGCCCCGGGTGAAGATATCGGAACCTGGGGGTTCTGAGGAAAGAAGGATCATTATGGGAGAAACGTTGAAGCTTGCCGTGCCGACGATGGGCGCCGCCGATCTTGGGTCGGAACGTTCGGAACACTTCGGCCACGCCGATTGCTTCACTATCGTGGATATCGTGGACGGCGAGGTCAAGGGCTCGTCTGAGCTGGCTAACCCGCCGCACGAGGAGGGCGGCTGCCTGCGTCCGGTGGGCTTGCTTGCCGATGCGGGGGTCGATGCCATCGTGGCTGCCGGTATGGGCATGCGCCCGCTCATGGGATTCAACCAAGCGGGGATCACCGTGTACTTCGAGAACCAGACGCCGAACGTCGGCGAGGTTGCCCAACTCGTGGCAGCCGGCAAGGTGCCGATCATGAGTACGGACAACGCCTGCAGCCACCATCACTAGGACCTGCTTGTCCAGAGGTTCCCGAGACCGCTGTTTTGTATGCGTGCTCGTAGGTATGCGCCCCGTCGCAGCTTCGGCTGCATCGCGGGGCGTTTTTGCGTGCACGGCTTTTCGGGCCACGATGGTTCGGCGTTTTTCCTGCAAGAGCCGAGGCCTCATGCTATGCTGCTGAGGAAATGAAAGGAGCACGCGTGCAGCAGGTTGGCCAGCAGGGAAAGACGTATACGGTATCGGCGGCAGCGTCGCTGCTCGGCTCTTCGCGCCGCGTGTTGGCCGATGCGGTGGTGCCGACGAGTCTCGGGGAATCCGCCTCTTCGGTGCGATCTTACGGTTGGATATCCGGTGCCTGCGCGTCTCCGAGCAAGAATGACCGTTATCTGGTGGAATTCATCGGGAAACGCGAGTTCCGCATAGTCGCTTACGTGGATCGCTTCGCCCGCGTGTTTACGACGGATGAGCCGTTGGTGTCTCCGCCTGCCCGCATGCCGGACGTTGATTTTGCGTACTTTCCCGAGCAGGAACCACGGCGCGATCAGCAGGGCTTCGTGCGGGTGCAGGCGGCGGGCGGGGATATGCGCGAGGTGGCCCGGTACACCTGCGTGCAGGGCCGCTATGCGTTCTTTGACTCGTGGTTCGATTTCGGGCCCCACGGCGCGGACCTCTCTTACGATGATGCGCTTGCCCGTGCTTACTTCGCGTTCGTGTTGCGGCCGGCGCAGGGGGCAGGCGAGGTGCCGACGCGCGGCATAGGTTTCGTTCACGAATGTCTGCGCAGCGAACATCTGCTGGAGGGCTTGCGTTGCATTTGCGCTACGGTGCAGCGCGTCGAGGCCGATCCGGTCGTGCACCCGCCGGCTCTCGCACGCCTCCTTGCTCGCTGGCTTGATGAGGCGGGACTCGGTTCCCTGTCTGCGCCCGCGGTGCCCGACGACGCCCTTCGTTTGGTGCGCACCGCCCGCTATGCAAACACGTTCTACGTGGTGCACGAGAATGCGGAAGCTCCTGTCGAGCTTTGCTCTGTGTGGGCCCTCGAAGCTGCTCTCAATCGGTTTCTCCTCATCGAAGAGGCGTTCGGTGAGCAAGCTTCTGCGGCGACCGAAGCCGATTGCATTCGCTGGGACGCGTACTTGGTGGAATCGGCCGGTGCGCAGCCGCTGTCTTGGGACCTACCTGCTCAGGTGCCGGCAGGGGCTGTCGACGGAGAATGGGCGGTGCGATGTGGCATGGCCGCCGCGATCGAGCGCCTCAAGGTTCCGCTGCGCATCGAGGTCGCCTTGCGCGAAGATGTGGAGGCAGGCCTGGTTGCTTTTGCGCTGACGGTGCCCGATGCCTCGCTGATGCCGCAGCAGCGTGCATCCGACGCTCCGACGGGGGTTGGATGGGTTGCCGCAACCGATGCGGAGCGTGATGCGCAGGCGCGTCGCTATGCCATGCGTTTCGCCTTGGCGCTTGCTGCCCTCGCCTTCGAGGCATCGCCCTCGGTACAGCGGGTCGACGTGGCTGCTCGGCCGTTGCGGCGCGCCGTTGAATTGGACGGGCAGGGCGAGGGCGGCAAACAGATAGGGGGCGCGTCGGGTGGAGAGTTCCCTCCGAGCGAGACGAGCCCCGCTTATTTCCAGGTGACGCTCACTCGGCAGGCATACGATGCGTCCGGAAGGTTCCGCGCAGCGTTGGAAAGCGATCCCGCGGCCTTGCTCGCTTCGTGCGGCGCGATGATCGACGTACCTGATGCCGATCCGTTTGCGCCGGTGGAGGCTCTTCCTTCGGCGAAGCTCCGGCATGCCCTTCCGGAAACGAAGGATATGACTCTGTCCCCGGCGGCGTGTGCTGCGTTGGGAGTCGACCGCGCAAGCGGTCTGCGCATCGTGGCTGACGGACATCGGAGGCATCTCGGTGAGGTGTTGGCAGAGCGCGTCCGAGGTACGGCGACGGCGACCGAGGCTATTAGAGCGGTGCGTGAAGAGCAGGAAGCCGCCGCAGAGCGGGGCGATGATGCGGCGGTTGCCGCTTGCCTGCGTCTTATGGCGGCATTGGCCGAAGGCTCGCTTGACATGGGCGACCAGAACGCAGTGGTAAGCTGCTTCATCGGGGAGGACCGCTGCCTTGCGGCGCTCAACCGCGCTCGCGGCCTTGCCCAAGGTAACCCTCAGGAGGCGGTGGGGGTGCTCATGGACGCCGTTGCCGAAGCCGCGGCGCTCGATGGGTTCGTGGACGGGGCGACAACGGTGTACCGCTCGTTCGACTCGTACGCGTCGCGTGTGCTCTACGAGCGTGCGCGCCAGGCAGCGAAGGACGGCTCTGGGCCGTCGATCCCGGCGTTATCCGAGCCTGCACTTGAGGCGTGCGCCGCGGCAGACAGCCAGAAGCGCGTGCTTCTGGCTTCCGACTCGTTCTATCTCTGTCATTTGGAGATTGTCAGCCTGCTTGAGCGTTCGTTCGACCGCGTTGACGATGCGCTGCGCTATGGGCGGCGCGCTATCGAGCTGGCTCCGGCCACGGCGGCGGGTTACCGGCAACTCGGTCGTGCCTATATGCTGGTGGGCGACATGGAGAACGCCATTGCCGTGCTGGAATCGTGTCTGCGTGTGGCAACCCAGCAAAGCGACATCGCCATAGCCTACTATCAGCTTGCCTATGCGCTGTGGAAGGCGGGCAGGCATCAGGTGGGTGCCGCGTGCTATCTGAAGTCGGTTATGGTCGCGCCGGTTGTTGCGCTGCAGGCCATGGCTGAGCTCAAGGGCCTTGTTGACGAGCAGGGCATCGAGCCCATCGACCGCGACGACGTCGACGGGGAGCTGGAGGCTGCTGGCATTGTTGTTGCGCCGACGAACGCGGTGGTCGACCTGCTCAGCGCCGGTGCGGCAGCGGCAGTCGATGCTGGCCTTTTCCCCGTTGCCCACAACCTGCTGTCCTTGCGTTTGCGCTACCGTCCCGACGATGCGCTCGTGAGTGTGATGCGTTCCCTCGAAGGCAGTTAGGCTCCCTTGGTTTGACTGCGCTACAATAGTACGACAGGCGTTTTGTATTGAATTCACAACGAAAAGGAACCATCATGGCGCTGCAAGCCCCCGAAGGAACAAAAGACCTGCTACCCGACGAGTCGAAGTTCTGGACGTATTTCAAGGCGACGGCTGCCGAGGTGTTCGGCCGCTTTGGCTACGTGCCTATTGAGACGCCCTTGTTCGAACAGACTGACCTGTTCGTGCGCGGTATCGGCGAGGCGACCGACGTAGTGTCCAAGGAAATGTTTACGGCGGTGTCGGGGCAAAACCTCGAGACGCTGCTGGGCGGTGGCACCATCAAGGCGAAGAGCCGCCTGTCGTTGCGCCCCGAGGGCACGGCCGGCGTGGTGCGTGCCGTGGTTCAGCACGATTTGGTACCGCAGGGGGCCGCACCGGCCAAGCTGATGTATGCGGGTCCCATGTTTCGCGCCGAGCGTCCGCAAAGAGGCCGCCAACGCCAGTTCAACCAGGTGGGCGTCGAGTGCCTGGGTGCGGAAGACCCCAGCGTGGATGCGGAGAGCATCATCATGCTCATGCGGTTCTTCGAGGCTATCGGCATTCCTGTAGAATCTATGCGTCTGTTGGTGAACTCGATGGGATGCGACGTGTGCCGTCCGGCCTATCGTGATGCGGTGCGTTCCTATATGGATGCCCACGCCGACGAGCTGTGCGACGAATGCAAGCGTCGTGCGGAAACAAACCCGCTGCGTGCGTTCGACTGCAAGAACTCCGGCTGTGCAGCCGTCATGGCGCATGCCCCCAAGATCACCGACCACCTGTGTGGCGACTGCCGCGATCACTACGGCACGGTGAAGCAGTACCTGGTGGGCGAAGGCCTGTCTTTCGAGGAGGACCCGAAACTGGTGCGTGGCTTGGATTACTACACCCGCACGGTGTTCGAGGTGCAGGTGACGGAGGGCATGGGAAGCCAGAACGCCATCGGCGGCGGCGGGCGCTACGACAAGCTGGCCGAGGAGGTGGGCGGCCGCCCCACGCCGGGCTTCGGTTTCGCGCTGGGCTACGAGCGCTGTGTTATCGCATTGGAGGCGGCGGGCTACGAGTTCCCCCGTGCGCAGCGATGCGACTATTTTGTGGCCTGCGTGGACGACTCGGTGCGGCCTGAGGCGTTCTCGTTGGTGCAAGCGGCTCGCAATGCCGGCCTGACCGTCGAGATGGACCATCAGCACCGCAGTCTGAAGAGCCAGTTCAAGCTAGCCGACAAGCTCGATGCCGACCAGGTGATCGTGCTTGGTCCCGACGAGTTGGCCGCGGGTACCGTTACGGTACGCAATATGGCCACCCACGAGGAGTATGCGATAGGGCTTGCGGCTATGAAGTCGCTCCTGTCCCGTTTCGGCAACCAGCCCTTCGACGGGGATTTCTCGAGCATGTTGAAGAGCGCTTCGGAGGAATAGGCTCTGCACACGCTGCGTGCACCTCAATACGTATCGAAGCGAAGGCTCCTGGATCCGCAAGGGTTCTAGGAGCCAATTGATTCGGGGTTATTGCTTGTATGAAGCTATAGTGAGAATCCTTCGTGCGTGCTAGAATAAAACT
>NZ_JAVWUP010000109.1:0-8868 GCF_036667095.1 Gordonibacter sp.
ACGATGCCTGTGCCAACTTGGACGCACATGCGACCGCCTGTGCGCTCGCTTCGTTGGTGGAAAAGGTAGGGGAGTACGACCTTATCCTCTGCGGTGATGGCTCGGCCGACAACTATGCGCAGCAGACCGATGTGCAGTTGGCTGCGCGTCTGGGCCTGCCTGTGGTGAACGCGGTGTCCAAGATCACGCCCGAGGCGGGTACTGTCGTTGTCGAGCGTACGCTTGAGGACGTGGTCGAAACGGTGCGCGTGCCCCTGCCGGCTGTGGTGTCCGTAACCCCTGATGTTGCGGTGCCGCGCATCCCGGGCATGAAGGATATCCTGGCCGCCGGCAAGAAGCCGATGGACGTGTCCGGTGTTGCGGGTGCCTGCGAGAACGCCCTGGAGACCGTGTCCTGCCTCGCTCCCGAGCAGGCCGACCGTAAACTCGAGATCCTCGACGCGTCGGCCGATGGCGCTGTTGCTCAGTTCGCCGCCGCCCTTAAGGCAGCCCTCTAAACTTACCCGCTCGTTCGTAAGAAAGGCAGAGTTGATAGTCATGAAAGCACTTGTTATTACTGAGGGCGCAGATGCCGCTCGTGAGCTTGCCGCAGGAGCCCGCACATTGGCCGACGAGGTCGTGCTGGTCTCCTTCGCCGAGGCCCCCGAGGGCGTTGCCGACAAGGTAGCCTGCATTGCCGTGCCGGAAGGTTCCATTGTCGACGATGCGGCCGATACGGTCATCTCGCTGTTCGATGCCGAGCAGCCGGGCATCGTGCTGGTGGAGCCCACGCGCCGCATGAAGTCCATCGCCGGCAGGCTTGCCGCACATGCCGGCACAGCCGTCATCACCGACGTCATGTCCTTCGAGGGCGGCGGAGCCAAGAGCCTGTACTTCGGCGGCGTGGGCGAGCGCGTGCAGAAGGCTTGTGGCGGGGTGGCCATCTATACGGTGGGAGCCGGCACGTTCGCCGAGGCTCAACCCTCTGGTGCGAATACTGTTCTGAACATCGCCTGGGTCACCCCGGCGCATCCGGTCGAACTCGTGGATCGCAAGCCCATCCAGAAAAGCGGTGTGGACCTGTTCAAGGCCGATGCTGTGGTGGCTGCGGGCCGCGGCTTCGCCGAGGAAGCCGATCTCGACCTGGCCCGTGCACTGGTGGAGAAGATCGGCGGCGGCCTCGCCTGCTCACGTCCGCTCACCGAGGGCGTGAACTGGCTGCCCACCGAGACCTATGTGGGCGTATCCGGCCTCATGCTCTCTCCGAAGGTATACGTGGCAGCCGGTATTTCCGGACAGATGCAGCATATGGTGGGATGCAACCGTGCCAGCACGCTGTTCGCCATCAACAAGGACAAAAATGCCCCCGTGTTTAAGCAGTGTGATTATGGCCTGGTAGGAGACGTAAAAGAGGTGATCCCTGCTCTGGTTGCTGCTCTTTAAACGTATCAAGAATCCCCCGCCTTTAGGCGTGGGGAGTGTCAAGGCGAGTACCGCACTGAAGCGTATTTGTCCCTTATCGGGTGCGCGACGGAATAGTATGCTGGAAATGTGCAGGGAACACCTGGTTTCGATGCTCCCTGCATAGGCACCCTCCATAAAAGAAAGGAACCAACCATGTCAGATTTCGACGCGATCGTCGTGGGCGCAGGCTGCGCCGGGTCGGTCGCGGCCTTTGAGCTTGCGAAGGCCGGCAAGTCGGTCCTCGTGGTCGAGCGCGGCAACTTCGCCGGCGCGAAGAACATGACGGGCGGCCGCATCTACTCGCACTCGCTCAAGAAGGTTTTCCCGGACTTCGAGTCCGAAGCGCCCCTCGAGCGCAAGATAACCCACGAACGCATGGCGTTCATGGACCCCTGCGCGCAGATGGCCGTGGACTTCACGAGCCCCGAGCTTGCCGAGGAGGGCAAGGACTCCTATTCTGTGCTGCGCGCGCCCTTCGACCAGTGGCTGGCGAGCAAGGCCGAGGAGGCCGGCGCCGAGTACATCTGCGGCATCGCGGTCGAGGAGCTCTTGCGCGACGATGCAGGCCGCATCGTCGGCGTGCGCGCCGGCGAGGACGAGATCACCGCGGAGGTGACCATCGTGGCCGAGGGCGTGAACACGCTGCTGTGTGAACGCAGCCTCGGCAACGCCCGCCCGAAGGCCTCCCAGATGGCGGTCGGCATCAAGCAGGTCTTCGAGCTGCCGGCCTCGACCATTGAGGATCGCTTCCTGGTGCCGGAAGGCGAGGGCGCGGCCATGCTGTTTGTCGGCGACTGCACGCACGGCAACGTCGGCGGCGGCTTCCTCTACACCAACAAGGACTCCATCTCGCTTGGCCTCGTGGCCACCATCTCCACGGCCGCCGACGGCTCAAACGAGATGCCGGTCTACCAGATGCTCGAGGACTTCAAGAATCATCCGGCCGTGGCCCCCATCATCCGCGGCGCCAAGCTCGTGGAGCACTCGGGCCACATGGTGCCCGAGGGCGGCTACGACATGGTGCCGACCTACGTGTTCCACGGCGCCCTTGTGGCCGGCGAGGCGGCAGGCCTTTGCATGAACATGGGCTACCAGGTGCGCGGTATGGACTTCGCCGTGGCCTCTGGCCAGATGGCAGCCCAGGCGGCCGTCAAGGCGCTCGACGCGGGCGACACGTCCG
Organism: Gordonibacter sp.; assembly: GCF_036667095.1. NCBI lineage: Bacteria > Bacillati > Actinomycetota > Coriobacteriia > Eggerthellales > Eggerthellaceae > Gordonibacter > Gordonibacter sp. The sequence continues at coordinate 2,624 of NZ_JAVWUP010000109.1, forward strand.
CCGCGGGGCTGGCCTCCTACAAGACGACCATGGAAGGCTCCTTCGTCATGAAGGACCTCGAGACCTTCCGTCGCTGGCCTCACGTCATGGAGGGCTGGAAGAGCATGTTCACCGACTACCCCGTCATGGTGGGCGAGATCATGAACGCCCTGTTCAAGGTGGACGGCGAGCCGCAAAAGCCGCTCATGAAGCGCATGATGCCTATCGTGAAGAAGCGCGGGCTGTTCAAGCTGGCCGGCGAGGTAAGGAAGGCGGTGAAGTCGCTGTGAGCAAGATCGCGAACATCACGGTCAACGTGGACGAGTTCCTGGCACTGGACAAGTACGAGGTGGACGAGGAGTGCGCCCACATCGAGTTAGTGGACGACCCCGACACCGATGAGTTCATGAAACTCGTGCGCGTGTGCCCGGCCGCCCTCTACAAGATCGACGATGCCGGCGCGAAGTCCTTCGACTACGCGGGCTGCCTGGAGTGCGGCACCTGCCGCATCGCCTGCGAAGGCACCATCGTGAAGAAATGGGAGAACCCCGGCCCCACTATGGGTGTGGAGTATAGGTACGGGTAGGGAACTGTTACGCAAGAGGCTAGACCAACGACGCGCCTTCGACTTTCGGTCGAGGCGCGTCGTTGCATCTGGTTAGTCGTCTTGCCGCCTCAGCCTCTTTGCCTCTCTGCACCTCCAAAGCAGTGCGCTTCGAATTCGGTGGCTGGCATGGGCTTGCCGTAGAGGTACCCCTGTGCGAACTTGCAGTTCGCTTCCCGCAGAACTGCTTCCTGCGCTTTGGTCTCGATGCCTTCGGCGACCACTTTGATGCCGAGGCTGTCGCATATATCGATAACGCTTTCGAGAATGGCACGGTAGCCTTTCTTCTTCTCTACCTCGGCAATCAGGCTGCGGTCGATCTTGAGTACGTCGAAATCAATGTCGACCAAGATCGACAGATTCGTATACTTGGTGCCGAAATCGTCGAGCGATATCGAGTAGCCCGCTTGGTGCAGGTCCTGTGCTGCTTGGTACAGGACGCTTTTTCCTATCACTACGGCACTTTCGGTGATTTCGACTTCGATGTTGCGCTTTGCCACGTCGTACTGCGAGACGATGGCTTCGATAGAAGCTGCTATGTTGCGCTCCAACAAGGTGAACCGAGAGAAGTTGAGCGACACGACGGGCAGCGCGAAGCCTTTGCTTTTCCAGTTTTCCAGCAGCTTGCATACCTCTTCTAGTACGAAAAGGTCGATGTAGCGGATCAGATCGTTCTTTTCCAGCGCGTCAATGAACTTACCAGGCGGCACGATGCCCAGCTCGTCGTTTTGGAAACGGATGAGCGCCTCGGCACCGATTACCTCTTTGCTGGCTAGATCGACCTTAGGCTGGAGGAATACCTTGAAATCGCCGTTGTCGAGTGCGGTCATCAGGTCGCTGAGCATCTTGCGGTGCGAGGTGTTCTCACGCTCGTCAGAAGAGTCATGAAGCAGCTTCTTGCTGCTCTGCATGACAACGGTCGCCTGTTCGATCAGTTGTGGCAGGTTTTTCTCGATGTCGTCCCATGAGCAGCCGACGGAGACGGTGAAGCATCCGTTCTCTTTCACCAGCGCTTCGAGTGACCGGACCGCGTCCTGCACATCGTCGAGGCTCGTGTCGAGCGCGACTGCCAAAAATTCGTCGCCATCCAGCCGGTATAGGGTGTATCCTGGCAGCGCCTTGCGGAGGATGCCTGCGAACTCCTTGATATATTGGCTGCCCGTTTGGAAGCCATGCAGCTCGTTGATGCGCTTGAGGTGATCTATGTTGGCCACGACGACCCCGAGGTTGGCAACGAGGTCGGGGTCGTATTCTGCGACGAAGGACTCGAAACTTCTCCTGCTCAAAAGATCGGTCAGATTGTCATGGAGCACGGTGTGGATCGTTTTTTCGGCAAGGCTTCTCTTGTTCAGCTCGTTTTCCAAAAACACGGTGAACGAGCTGAGGAACGAGACGTTCTGCAGGTCGCACGACAGATTGTCGATGCTGATGAAATCATGCTCACCTTCGCCGCCCATGATACGCAGCCAGCGTTGATTACGCGTTCCGTGCATCTTCATATGCTCGTACATGCCGTAGGAGTGGCACAGCATAGCCTCGGGGGTTTCGAAATTGAGAGGGTGCTCCCACGACATGCCCTCGACCCAAGCGCGGACTTCATGCTCGTAGGCTGCGTCGAGGCGGGGGAGGTTGCGGGGCCACGTGCGAGCGCACTCGAGGGGCTCGTCGATGCCGGAATGGTGCCACAGGCGCACCTCTCCGGCGCGGAAGAACGTGCCGATGGTCTCGATAGCCGTCGCCACCACGTCGTCTAACGTGTCGGCTCCCGTCATGCGCTGCACGCCTTCCAGGATGGCATGCATTTCCATCGAACCGGTTTCGAGCGAATCCACAATGCTCTTGTTATTGGAGATATCCACCGCCAAAGCGAGCAGCACCTCGCGCCCATTCCAGTTGACGAGCTTGTTTTTAATAAGAAACTCCTGTTCGAGGACGAGGTTGTAATTTCGCCAAAGATAATACTTGTCGGTGGCCCAATTCGCTTTGCCGCAGAAAGGGCAGGGCGATTCTCGACGATGCATGAGCTCGTAGCAGGTTCGACCTTTGCATTGCTGCTCGGTCATGCCGATGCGGTCGTAGAAGGCCTTGTTTCCTCGGAGCAGGGTGAAGCTGTCGACATCCACGAGATAGGCGATGTCGCCTTGTTCTCCGACAAGCTCATTGATTGCCCGATACGACGCACCTTCTTCGTTTCGGCTGCATACAAGGTCGAGTCTGTCCCAGGCGACAGGCTGCACGACGCTGGTTTCATCCTCTTCGGATTCCTTGCGTCTGTCCAGAAGAGGGGTGCTCTCCTGGTCGAAGAAGCGCCTGCTGCCTTTTCCTGCGATCTTCGCTTCGTACAAGGCGACGTCTGCGCGGCGAAACAGGTTCTCGTAATCGTTGGGCCCCTTTGCGCAGATGATGCCGATGCAGCAGGAGATCAAGTCGGCATCGACGTCTGTCATCAGGACTGCGTCGAATTCGTCGAGACGCCTCCTTACCTGTTCATGGGTGGAAACGCCTTTTATGAACAAGATGAACTCGTCGCCGCCGAAGCGTCCGACGATGTCGTTTTTCCTAAACATACCGTTCAGGATGTGAGCGAACTTAATCAATACGCGGTTTCCGACATCGTGCCCGAGGTTGTCGTTGATGGCCTTGAGGCTGTCGAAATCGATGATCATGAATGCATAGGGCTCGTCTGAGGAGACGGTAGCGAGGTAGTCGCCGATGGCGCTTTGCGCTGCCCTTTTGTTGTAGATGTCGGTGAGCTGGTCGAAGGTCGAATGGTGAAGCGCGGCAAGCTCCTGCTTTTTCTGGGCTTCGATGCTCCTTAGGTGCAGCAAGCCGAACACGTGGCGACTCAGCGGGTCTTTGAACAGGTGGACGCTCAGCTTCATCCAAACCATCTTGTTCTGGTCGACGATGCGCCGGAGCTCGCATTCGAGCGTGCTGATGCCGTTGTCGAGCGACTCGATGAAGTTCTCGCACCGCATGAACTCCTTACAGTGCCTTCGGTCGTCGGTGTGCACCACCTTGTCGATGAACTGGTGGAAAAGGTCGGTGTAGGCCATCTTGTCGATGATCTCGTTGTAGAGGTTCCATATGCCGCCGACGCGCAAAATACGGTTTTCCGTAACATCGATCTGGCCGTATGCATCCTGTTCGGAGAGCAGGGCCTGGAAGAACTGTGTTTCGCGGAGGTAGGCGAGAGCGGTTTCCTTTTGCTGGGTGATGTCTTCGAGCACGCCGATGATCCGGTGGGGGTGCTGGGAGGCTGACGAGGTGCTGGAGAGGGTGAGCCGTGCCCAAGCGGGTTTTCCCTTGCGTGTTTGCGCCTTGAATTCGTAAGAGCATCGCTCTTGGCCGACGGCGTAGAGGCTGAGGCCGGCGCGGAGGGTGGCCGCATCGTCGTCTGGCACGACGATTTCCTCTATGAATCGATCAATGAAGTGGGGGCAGGTGCCGCTGTCGCCTGCAGGCGACATGGGCAGGAGATCGGGCGAGCCGAAAAGGCGAGCGGTTCCATCGGCTGGATCGTATTGGAACGCACCCAGCCGTGCCTCCTCGGCGGCATGTTGGAAGTTGTCAAGCCTTAGCTCGTCGCGCAGCGATACATCCATAAGGAAACTGATGTCGACCGAGGTGCAGTGGAGGACGGGGCCTATCTCGCTTTCTCGGCGGGCGATCGAGGTGAGCACCCAATAGCTCTTCCCATCGTAAAGAATCCGCTGGTAAAGCGTCCCCGACTGGCCGAATTCCAACTTCTCGACCAGTTTCCCCGTCGCTTGAAGCGAATCCTTGTCCAGCAAGGCACCTAAGCGGTAACCGAGCTTTTGCGCCAGTTCTTCTTGAGAGAAGCCCGGCCGGGAAAAGAAGAGGTCGTTTCCTTCGACGAAGGAGAAGTCGATGTCTTGCTTGACGACGTAAGCTGTGCAAGGAGAGTGTTCGAGCTGGGGTTTGATGCGTTCGCGGTACTGCCTCTCCAGAAGCAAGGAGTCTTCTCGGCTGGCTTGCTGCGTGATCGACACGGCTGTCCTCTCTCGCATGCGCTGGGATCGCGCGTTGCTGACCGGTAAAAAGATGCATATGCCCTGAATTCGAGCGTGGGCCATGGGCGTACTGCCTTTGCTGTGCGCACGTCGCGGGCATCTCCTGAGGGGTCGACAAAAGAGCTACAGAGGCGTGCGGCCAACCAGGATGGCTTCTGCAATTTTGATATAATAGTGCATCGCTCGGGTATTTGATAGCCAAGAAAAAGCTCTTACCTCCGAACTGCGTATTTTCTCTTTTATTTACGGGGATTGAGGCTATCAGGTCGGTCGTTGCTCGGTTTGATAGCCTTGTCCGCGAGCATTTTGCTCCGTGACCCGAAAAGCAATCCCATCAGGCATCTTTCGGTTGCTCCTCTGACGGCAGGCGATAGAGGCTAATCCGCCTTCTTCCGCAGTCCCCACACGTACAGTCCGGCCATGACCAGCACGCTTGCGCCAGTGAGCACGGCGATGCCGAAGATGAAGTTCGGCCACTGCAGGGTGGCGATGACGGTGGCGAACGACGTGAGCAGCGCATAGGAGAAGTTGGAGAACGACGAAGCTGCCCCGACGCGGCTCGACGGCTGGTCCAGCAGCACCACGAATGCCATTGGCCGCACGATGCCCTCGGCCAGCGCGTAGGGGACAAACGCCACCAGGAACAGCACGGGGCTTGCCGTGCCGAACAGCGCGAGCATGACGAACGACGCTGCGGTCAGCCAGACGCACAGCACGAGGATGGCGCGCACGCTCATGCGCTTCGACAGCGCCACGTACACGTAGGGCGCAGCGATAGTGACGAGGCAGGCACCGGCGTAGATCATGCTGTACTCGAAGTACGACACCGCGAAGAAGTCCATCAGGATGTAGGACACCACGGCGATGAATGCGAAGTAGGGCATGCCCGCTATGCCCATGAACAAGGCGAGCGACGAAAACTTGCGGTCGTGCATCAGAATGCGTATATCGGAGACCATGGAGCCCAGCGCCGCCCCGACGCCCGTTTGGCTCCGTTCTGCCTTGCTTGCGTGAGGATGCGTTTCCGAGATGAGCAGCGACAGCCCCAGTGCAACGAAGCCGCAGACGGTCAGCAGCGTGAATATGCCGCGCCAATCCGAGAACGTGAGGATGAACGTGCCCAGAAAGGGCGCAACGGCGGGCCCGATGATGATAAGCGACTGCAACGCCGTCATGGCAAGCTTCAGGTCGTTGCCGTCGAAGGAGTCCTTGATGAGCGCCGTTTCGATAGTGACTACTGCGCCGTAGCCCAGCGCCTGTCCGATGCGGAACACGATGAGCACCTCGACGGTGGGCGCCAACGTGCAGAACAGCGACGATGCCGCGAACAGCATGCATCCGAACACCAGCACCGGCTTGCGCCCGAAGCGGTCGCTCACGGGTCCCGCCATGATCACACCCACGGCACTGAACACGAAGAAGGCGAACACCGTGAGGTTCAGGTACGCCTCGGTCACGTCGAAGACGCGCTGCATGCTGGGCAGCGCCGGCACGTACATGTCGATGGATAGGATAAGCAGCAGGTTGATGGCCAGGGCGCACGCGAAAAACGAACGTGGCCCCAAGCGCTTCTGCGGATGCGCCAACTGCATGAAAAGCTCCCCTCGTACCCCAAGCAACCCGCGCTT